>JBKJYC010000205.1:0-2862 GCA_046715885.1 Usitatibacter sp. | reverse complement strand
CAGTTCGGCTTCGGCGACTACGTGAAGCGCGGCCAGGCGAAGCTGGAGGGCAAGCTCGCGTGGCCCGGCTACCCCAATGAGTTCGACGTGGGCAACCTGTCTGGCACATTCCGGCTCGATGCCCGCGGCGGGCAGTTCGCGAAGATCGAGCCGGGCGCAGGCAAGCTCCTGGGACTGCTGTCGCTCCAGTCCATACCGCGGCGCGTCAACTTCGACTTCCGCGATGTCTTCAGCGACGGCTTCGCGTTCGAGAGCATCACTTCCACGGTCAAGGTGGCGCGCGGCATCCTGCTCACCGACGACTTCGAGATCAACGGGCCTGCCGCCTTCGTGAGCATGGCGGGCGAGGTGTCGCTGCCGCAGGAAACACAGGCGCTCACCATGCGGGTCGTTCCCGAGGTGGGCGAGAGCCTGGCGCTCGCCGCCACGCTCATCGGCACGCCGGTGCTAGGGCTCTCGACGCTGCTCGTCTCCAAGCTCCTGCAGAACCCCCTGGGCAAGGTCGTGGCGTACGAATACCAGGTCACGGGCTCATGGGATAATCCCTCCGTGACACGCCTGTCGGCCCCGGCCCCGAAAGCCGCCGCGGCCCCCGCCAAGACCGTAACTCCATGATCATTACCAAGAATTCCACGACGCCCGAGGCGCTCAAGGAGACCTTCGTCATCACCCAGTCGATGTTCCGGGTGGCGGCGATCCAGATGGCTTCGGGCCCCAACGTGGCGGCCAACCTGCAGGAGGCGGGGCGGCTGATCGAGCTCGCGGCGGCGAGCGGGGCGCGCATCATCGCGCTGCCGGAGTACTTCGCCATCATGGGCATGAAGGACACCGACAAGGGCGCGGCGCGCGAGCGCGAGGGGGAGGGGCCGATCCAGGCCTTCCTCGCCGAGCAGGCGCGGCGCCACCAGTGCTGGGTCGTGGGCGGCTCGGTGCCCATGGAAGCGGGAAGGGCCGACAAGGTGCGCAATTCCTGCCTCATCTATGACCAGGACGGCAAGCGGGTCGCGCGCTACGACAAGATCCACCTGTTCGGCTTCGAGATGGGGCAGGAGCGCTATTCCGAGGAGCGCACCATCGAACCGGGGAACCGGGTGGTCACGGTGGAGTCTCCCTTTGGAAGGATCGGCGTCTCCGTGTGCTACGACCTGAGGTTTCCGGAGCTCTACCGGGCGATGGGCGAGGTGGACCTGATCCTCGTGCCCTCCGCCTTCACCGAGACCACGGGCAAGGCCCATTGGGACACGCTGATCCGCGCCCGGGCGATCGAGAACCTCGCCTACGTGATCGCGCCCGCGCAGGGCGGCTACCACGTGAACGGGCGCGAGACGCACGGGCACACGATGATCGTCGATCCCTGGGGTGTGGTGCTCGACCGGTTGCCGAGGGGATCCGGGGTTGTGGTGGCGGGAGTCAACCCAACCTATCAAGCCAAGATTCGCCGCAGTCTTCCCGCGCTGACGCACAAGACCGTACGCAGCTGGTAGGACGACATTTTTTCGAGATCCCATGACCAAACCCGGACCTTCGACGCTCGATATCGCCAAGGCGACACTCCTCACGCCGTTCGGCCTGGATGAGGGTTCGCTGTCGTCGGTGTTCGGCACCATCCTCGCGCATCGCGCCGACGACGCCGATCTCTACTTCCAGTACAACCGCTCCGAGGGCTGGACGCTGGAGGAAGGCGAGGTGAAGAACGGCAGCTTCTCCATCGACCAGGGCGTGGGCGTGCGCGTGGTGACCGGCGAGAAGACGGCGTTCGCATATGCCGATGACATCACCCTGGAGGCGCTCGACGCGGCGGCGCGCGTGACGCGTGCCATCGCCGCTTCGGGCGGCACGGCCAGCGTCGGCGTCGCGAAAATGCGCACCGGCTCCGGGCTCTATGCGCCCATCGACCCGACCGCGGGATTCGAGGACGCCGACAAGGTCCGCATCCTGGAGACGGTGGAGCGCTACGCGCGCGCCAAGGACCCGCGCGTGAAGCAGGTGATCGGCCGGCTTTCGGGCGACTACGACGTGGTGCTGGTGGCGCGTGCCGACGGCACCCTCGCGGCCGACGTGCGGCCGCTCGTGCACCTGTCCGTGTCGGTGATCGCCGAGCAGGACGGCCGGCGCGAACAGGGCCATTCGGGCGGGGGTGGGCGCTTCGGCTATGCCTATTTCACGGACGCGCTGCTGCAGCGGCTCGCCGAGGAAGGGGTCCAGCAGGCGCTGACGAACCTGGCGTCGCTGCCCGCGCCCGCGGGCGTGATGAGCGTCGTGCTCGGCCCGGGCTGGCCCGGCATCCTGCTGCACGAGGCCATCGGCCACGGCCTGGAGGGGGACTTCAACCGCAAGGGCACCTCGGCCTTCAGCGGGCGCATCGGCGAGCGCGTGGCCGCGAAGGGCGTGACCGTCGTCGACGACGGCACGATCCCAGAGCGCCGCGGCTCGCTTTCCATCGACGATGAAGGCAACGCGACCAACCGCAATGTCCTCATCGAGGACGGCATCCTTTGCGGCTATATGCAGGACAGCATGAACGCCCGCCTGATGGGCGTCGCGCCCACCGGCAATGGCCGGCGCGAGTCGTACGCGAGCCTGCCGATGCCGCGCATGACCAACACCTACATGCTGGCGGGCGACAAGGACCCGGCGGAGATCCTCCAGTCGATCGATCGCGGCATCTACTGCGTGAATTTCGGCGGCGGCGAGGTCGACATCACCAGCGGCAAGTTCGTGTTCTCGGTCTCGGAGGCGTGGTGGATCGAGGACGGGCAGCTCAAGTACCCGCTGAAGGGCGCGACCCTGATCGGCAACGGCCCGGACGCGCTCACGCGCGTGGCGCTCCTCGGCAACGACATGGCGCTCGACTCGGGGATC
>JBKJYC010000204.1:0-4917 GCA_046715885.1 Usitatibacter sp. | reverse complement strand
GTCCTGGATCGTGCCCCAGCCGTCGACCTTGCCGTTGAAGTACGCGCGCAGGTCGAGCTCCGGCTTGTCGCCGGCGTACTCGCTCACCGACACGGAGCCGCACGATGCGAGGAAGAGGACGCACAGGCTTGCGAGCAGCAGTCGGATCATGGAGACCTCCAGAAGAGCATCGCCGCGGCCAGGGCCTTGAGCGCACAGGGAAGGAGTGCGTACACGCCGGCGAGGATCAGCAGGGCATCCACTCTTTTGGCCGTCCGCGGAGCGTAACCGAACGCGCCCAGGAGCGGGAGGGCGATGCCCGCCGCGAGCGCCAGGTTCATCTTGGTGGCGAGATTCCACAGGCCGAAGTACGCGCCCTCGCTGCGCCCCAGCCCGCGCTTCTCGTCGTCGTCGATCACGTCGGCGAGGATCGATGGCGGGAGCGCCAGGTCGGCGCCCAGCCCGAGGCCCGACATCACGCAGATCACGAAGTACTCGACGGTGCCGTCCGGCCCGAGGCTGAAGGCCCAGATGAAGGCCGCGATCGACACACCCATGCCCACCAGCCACGCGTTCACCTTGCCGAATCGCCGCGCGAGCCACACCCAGCCCGGCAGCCCCGCGGCGCCGGCGGCGAAGTAGGCGATGAGGAAGACCGCCGTGAGGTCGGGACGGCGCACCACGTCCTCGATGAAGAAGAGCACGAGCGTGGCCGGGATCGACGCGGCGATCCCGTTCAGCACGAAAACCACCGCGAGGCGGCGAAACCGGGGGTTGCGCAACGGCAGGAGCAACGCGCGGAAGATGTGGGAGTCGGCCGGCGGCGGCTTCGCGAGCGCGGGCGGCGAACGCAGCATCGCGATCGCCGCGGCGACCAGCACGATCGGCACGAAGACATAGGAGAACTGCGCGAACCCTTCGCGCTCCCCGAGCGTCTTCTTGAGGATCTCCGGCAGCGCCGCGGCGAGGAACACCCCGAGGAGCGCGAAGCCCTCGCGCCACGCCGTCACCCGCGTGCGCTCGGCAATGTCGTCCGAGATCTCGGCGCCGTGCGCCTGGTAGCTGATGGTGACGAGGCTGTAGGCGGTATAGACGATGACCAGGTTCACGATCAGCCAAACACCCAGCTCGCGGCCCGGCAGGTCGGGCGGATTGAACAGGCCCACCATCCCGATCGCCAGCAGCGGCGCTCCCGCCGCGATGAAGACCCAGCGGCCGAACGGCTTGTCGCGCCGCCGGTCGCTCCACCAGCCGAGGATCGGGTCCTGCACCGCGTCGAGGAGGCGCGCCGCCAGCAGCAGTCCGCCCACGCTCGCGAGCGAGAGCCCGAGCGTGTCCGAATAGAAGTGGGGGACGTGCACGTAGATCGGCAGCGCGGCCATTGCCAGCGGAAACCCGAGCACCCCGTAAGCGGCCAGCTGCCACGGGGAGACGTGGCGCATCTCAGTTCGCGAGCCGCAGCAGCTTCGCGCGCAGGGCCGGCTCGCTGGTCTTCTCGTCGAGCCAGATGTCGAAGAACGCCCGGGCGAACTCCGCGTCCTGCACCACGCCGAGGAATCTCTCCTGGCCGTAGAAGCGCGCCTCCTTGCCGGGGATATGCACGCCGACGAGGCGATCGCCCGGCTTGAGGTCGGGGAATACGCGGTCCATCTCCGCCTCCCAGCGTTGCAGCTTCACGGCATCCGCGTGGCCCTGGCCGCGCATCTCCTTCAGGCTGCGCTCGGTGAGGGCGCGCCCCTTGATGCCGATCGCGTAGCGGATCTCCAGCGCATACGGCGCCGTGGCGGAGAAGGCCGCGCCGGAGCTCCAGACCGAGGCGTCGTACACGTGCAACCCGAAGAAGCGCAGCCGCCCTTCGCCAAGCTCCTTCAGCCCGGGATGCTCCCGGTTCACCGCCTCCGGAAGCGGTGGCGCCGCGCCCGCGGACAGGGCGGCAAGGCAGGAGGCGATTGCGAGAGCCCTCATGTCATCGGGCGAGCTCGACCTGCATCACGTCGATGCGTCCGGTCTCGAACCCGGCTTCGCAATAGTGGAGGTAGAAACGCCACAGCGCGAGGAAGCGGTCGTCGAAGCCGAGCTTGCGGATCTCGCCCTCGCGCTCGTCGATCGTCCTGCGCCAGCGCCGCAGCGTCTCCGCATAGTCGCGCCCGAAAAGGAAGACGTCGCCGGCCTCGAGCCGGGCGGCGCGCGCCTCCCTGACGAAGCGCGATACCGAGGGCAGCATCCCGCCGGGAAAGATGTACTCGCGGATGAAGTCGCTCGTCTTGCGGTAGGCGTCGAAAGCCTCCTCGGCGATGACGATCGACTGGATCGCCGCGCGCCCGCCCGCCCGCAGGCATTTGCGCACCGTGGCGAAGTACTCCGGCCAGTAGCGCTCGCCCACCGCCTCGACCATCTCGATGGAAACGATGCGGTCGTACTCGCCCGCGAGGTCGCGGTAGTCGCAGAACTCGAGGTCGACGAAGGCCTCGAGTCCGGCATGGCGGATGCGCTCCTGCGCGAAGGCGAGCTGCGCCCTCGAGATCGTGACGCCGGTGACATGGCAGCCACGCGTGCGCGCCGCGTATTCCGCGAAGCCGCCCCAGCCGCAGCCGATCTCCAGCACGTGGTGCGACGCGTCGATGCCCAGCTTCTCGAGGATGCGCTCGTACTTCTTGTCCTGCGCGTCCTCGAGCGTCTCGCCGGGATGCCCGAAGATCCCGCTGGAGTAGGTCATGGTCTGGTCCAACCACAGCTTGTAGAACCCGTTTCCGAGGTCGTAGTGGGCGTGGATGTTCTTCTTCGAGCCGGCGCGCGTGTTCGGCCGCAGCACATGGGCCATCCTCAGCAGCAGCGCCACCAGGGGGTTGCCGTAGAAGACCTGCGACAGGGCGGCCTGGTTGCGCGCGCACAGCACCAGGACCGCGGTCATGTCGGGCGTGTCCACGAGGCCGTCGCGCCAGCATTCCGCCACCCCGATCTCGGACTTGCGCAGCATGATGGCGATGGCGCTCCAGTCGCGGATCGCGAAACGCGCCTCCGGGCCGGCTTCGCGCCCCGTGAAGACGCGCGTGGACCCGTCGGGCAGCTCGAGCGAGAGCCGGCCGCACTGCAGCCTCTCGAGGAGGCGGAACAGGGTGCGCGCTGCGAACGGCACGGGCGGGTGATCGTAGGGAATCGGCTTGGCGCTCAACGCGTCGTCTCCTGCAGGGGCGGGGTGGGTTTGGTGACCCAGGGCACGCGTTTCAACCACAAACGCACGGCGTGCCAATGGATGCGAGTGATGACGGCCAGGGTCATCAGCGGATAGGCGAGGAAGCTTCGCGCCAGCAGCGCGGAGCTGAGGGGGCGCTCGTCTCCGGACATCGAGGTGGCCAGCAGCGCTCCTTGGCGATCGTGGTAGTCGATACGCGCGGCGTGGGAAAGCCCGCGCGCGGCGAAGCGAAACCGGTAGTGGCCCTCCACCTCGCAGAATGGAGAGACGTGGAAGACCTTGCGCGCGGTGAGCCAGTCGCGCGCGAGGATGGGCCGGCGGTCGGCATGGGACAACAGGTAGTTGTGGCGCTCTCCGAAGGTGTTGGCCACCTCGCAGATCACGGCACGGATCGCGCCCGCGCGGTCGTGGCAGTACCACAGGCCGATGGGATTGAAGACATAGCCCAGCATCCGCGGGAAAGCCTGCAGGACGATCTCACCGTCGGCCTCCGCGATGCCGCCCTCGGCCAGGATCCGGCGCGCCCACGGCTCCAGCGCGGTCCCGTCGCGGGGACCGAAGTCGCGGCGCATGAAGCTGAACAGGTTGAAGCGGTCCACGCCGAAGAGCGGCCCGGCAAGCTCCTCGATCTTCGACAGGGGCACGCGCAGGTAGAACACCGGGTAGGCGAAGCCGTGGCGCACCGGGCGCTTGCGCAGATGGACCACGCGGCCGAAGACGAGGACGGGATTCACCAGGCGGTTTCCGGGTCGAGCTGGCGGGCGACGTTCACCGCCGAGAGCAGCCCATCTTCGTGGAAGCCGTAGCGCGTCCAGGCGCCGGCGAACCACGTGCGGCGCTCGCCTTGAAGATCCGCGATGCGGCGCTGGGCGTCGGCGGAGCCCTCGAGGAACACGGGATGGTGGTAGTCGAACTCCGCGATCACCGTGCGCGGGTCGGGGGCGAACCTGGCCTCGGCCTGCGGGTTCATCGTCACCACCACCGGGCGCTTGAACGGCAGCGGCTGGAGCCGGTTGATCAGGTAGGAGAGCGACACCGGCTCGTCGGTGAGCTCCCGGCGCGGCGAGAAGAAGTTCCACGAGGCCCAGGCGCGCTGTCGGCGCGGCAGCAGCTTCGCATCCGTGTGCAGTACCGCCTTGTTGGGTTGGTAGGGGATCGCCTTCAGGACGGCGCGCTCCCCGGCCGAAGGATGCTCCAGCATCGCCAGCGTCTGGTCGGTGTGCGAGGCCATGACGACGTGGTCGAAGCGCTCCGTGCCGTGGTCGGTGACGACCTGCACCCCACCCTCCTCGCGCCGCACGCGGCGTACCGGGGTGGACAGGCGCACGTCGCCCAGGCGCGCGCGCAGCTTCTTCACGTATTCGCGCCCGCCGCCGACCACCGTTCGCCATTGCGGGCGGTTGGAAACCGCGAGCAGGCCGTGGTTGTGGCAGAAGGTGATGAAGGTGTGCAGCGGGAAGCGGTTCACCTGAGCCGAGGGGGTGGACCAGATGCACGCCGCCATCGGATGGAGGTAGAGCTGGCGCAGCTCCTTGCCGTAGCCGCCGTCGTCGAGGAAGTCGCCCAGCGTGCCGCGGATGGGCGTGCCCGCCGCCGCGAGCAGCGTGGTCTGGCGGTTGAAACGCACCAGGTCGCGCAGCATCCTCAGGAACGAGGGGCTCACCAGGTTCGACGGCTGGGCGAAGACCGAGGCGAGGCTGCTGCCGGCCCATTCGAGCTCGCCGGCCTCGATCCGCACCGAGAAC
>JBKJYC010000203.1:0-3363 GCA_046715885.1 Usitatibacter sp. | reverse complement strand
ATCGTCGACCACGAGGATCTGGTTTGTGGACATGAACCGGGGCCCGGGAGGTTAGGCCGCCTTCGGCGGCAACACGATGCTCACGTTGGCGCCGTGCGGTTTCACATTCTCCACCAGAATGCGCCCGTGGTGCTCGTCGACGATTTTCTTCACGATCGCCAGGCCCAGGCCCGTGCCTTTCGGCTTGGTGGTCACGTAGGGCTCGAAGATCCGGCCCATGACGCCCTCGGCGATCCCGGTGCCATTATCGCGCACTGTGAGCAGCACGCCGCCGGTGCCCAGGCTGGTGGACACCAGGATGCGCGGGTTGTCGACGCCCGTCAGCGCGTCGATCGCGTTCTGGAAGAGGTTGTGCAGCACCTGCCTGAGCATCGCCGGGTCGGCGAATACCGAGGGCAGGTTCTCGCCGAGGCGCGCCTCGATCGCAACACCCATCGACTCGTACAGGAACAGCACCTCGCGGACGAGGTCGTTCAGCATCACCGGGCGGGCGTTCATCCGCGAGGCGTGCGCGTACTGGCTGAAATCGTCGACCATGCCCTTCAGCGCGGTCACGTGGCTCACGATGGTGCTGGTGGAGCGGTTGAGGATGTCGGCCTCGGCCTCGGGCAGCTTGTCCTTCAGCTTGTGCTGCATGCGCTCGGCGGCGAGCTGGATCGGCGTGAGCGGGTTCTTGATCTCGTGCGCGAGGCGTCTGGCGACCTCGCCCCAGGCCGCGTCGCGCTGCGCCTGGATCAAATGCGTGATGTCGTCGAAGACGACGATGTAGCCGTTGTCGCCGTGCGCGCCCAGGCGCGTGCCGCGGAGCAGGAGCGTGCGCTGGCCATCGCCGCGCCGGTATTCCATCTGCTCTTCCCACTGCGCGGTATTGGCCGACGAAAAGTGGCGAAGCGCCGCCTCGGCGAAGGGGGCGACCGCCGGAACGTGGCGCGTCCATTCGGGCAGCTTCACGCCGTGGAAAGCGCCCATGGGAACGGCGAGGATGTCGTTCGCCGCGCCGTTCATGGTCTTCACGAAGAAGCGCTCGTCGAAGGTGAGTACCCCGGAGGTGAGGTTCGAGAGGATGCTCTCGAGGTAGGTCTTGGCGTTCTCGAGCTGCTGCTGGTTGCGCTCCATTGCCTCGGTGGCATCGCCGATCTGGCGCGTCATCGTGTTGAAGGACTGCGTGAGGACGCCGAACTCGTCCCGGCTCTTCACCGGATTCAGCTTGGAGTAGTCGCCTTTGGCAATGGCGCGAGTGGCTTCGGCGAGCGCGGAAAGCGGCGCGGAAAGCCGGTCGGAGAGCACGAACGCGAGAGCCAGCGCCGAGAAAAGCGTGATCAGCGTGACCAGGGTGAGGGTGAGAATGAAGAAGTACTTCAGATTTTCCCGCGCGAGTTGCAGTTTTCGGTAGTCGGCACTGCCCGCCTCAAGCACTCGGGCATCCTGGGCTATGGCGGGCGGAACGCGCTGCAGCACCTGCAGAATGCGGATGTCGTCGGCAATGGTGAGCACGTTCACTGGGACAATCACACGCAGGTAGAGGCCACGCTCGGGAATCGACTCGATCGAGCGAAACGACTGCTGGGCGCGCAACTGGCGAAGCATGCTCGCGCTGGGGAGGTCCTGGAGCAGAGAGATCGGCTCGGAACTTGACTGGGTGATGACCTTGCCGCGCGATGTGAGCAACGTCGTTTCTTCCACTGAGTATTGCTCGCGCAGCTTGTTCAGCATCGACGTGTCGGTAGCAGGGGTGGACTCGAGCGCGACGGACATCGATTCGGCTTTCTTGGCGAGTTCCTTGAGCGAGTTCTCCAGCGCATTGCGTGCGAGGCTCAGACCGGAGTCGAGAGCCTTGTCGACTCCTACGTTCTCGAACCAGGACTCGATCGATTTCTGCACGAACTGGAACGCCACGGCGTACATCAGCCCCCCGGGGATGATGGCCATCAGGGCGAAGACCACCATCAGCCGAAGTGTCAGCTTGGACCCGAAAACCCGCTGCTTCAGCTTGCGCCACAGCACCGTCAACTGATGGACTATGAGGCCCAACAGGCCGACCGACAGGGCGCCGCTGAGGTAGAGCAGAGTGAGATAGTGCTGCGCGAACCGCTCGCTGTTGGACGTCGCCTGCGTCATGAGGATCACCAGCGCGGCGCCGGCGACCACGAGCAGGAAAATCAGCGGCTTCATGACCCGGTCAGGGCGTGATCGTCCAGCGATGCCACTCGGAGCTGAGCGCCCAGTCACTCGAGGCGACGGCATTCAGCTGGAAGGGTTTCGGAAGCTGGCCGGTGTCGAGCCGCATGCGCAGGTTGGCTTGGTACACGCCCTCCTTGTTGAGCGCGCCCTTGTCGGCGACCTGCCACCCGCGCACGCGGGCCAGCACGCGCTTCACCTCATCGAATCGGGTGAAGTTCTGATAGAGGTTGCCGACGGAGAGCCGATACTGCCTGAGCAGAGGGGTATAGCTGATCCGGTACGTCTGCGAGCGCTTCACCGGCTTCTCGTCGAACCAGTACCAGCGCGGGCGCGAGAGCTCGAACTCGACGATGAAGTAGAGCGGCACGCCACGCGTCACCGCTTCTTCGAGGCGCTGGCTGAATTGCACATCGAAATCCGCGTCGAGTTGCCAGCCGTCCTCGGTGGCCTCGATCGTCGCCTTGGAAACGGAGATGCCTTCGGCGAGAGAAGCGAGCGGAAAGAGGAATGCGAGCGTAAACGCGACAAGCGCAAGCCGCAGGCGCGCGGCCAGCGGCAGCCCGGAACCAGCCCGGGGAAGCGATCGAGAAGCCGTCGCGGTGCTCATCGGGTTTTCACAGAGTGCTTGGAGTGTTGTTAATTTACCACTGTCGTCAACAATTTGCCACACTTTCAGGAACCCAGCAGGGTTCCAGGTTCCAGGACTGTGCCGCGAAGAAAATCGCTCGCGGCGAGGCGCCGAGCCCCGGGCCGCTGCAGGGAGCCGACCTCGAGGGCGCCGGCTCCGCAGGCGATCCTCAACCTGCCGGAGCTGCCGGGTAGGATCGCTCCGGGCGAGCCGGATCCGTCCACCGGCAGGGCCTCCCAGATCTTCAACGGCTGCCCCTCGAGAACGGTTTCCGCTCCGGGTGCGGGATTGAAGGCCCGGATGCGCCGGTCGATTTCCTCGGCCGGAAGGGTCCAGTCGATTCGGGCTTCCGACTTTGCGACCTTCGCCGCGTATGTGGCGAGGCCCTCGTCCTGGCGTTGTGGGATCAGGCTCTCCAGGTTAGCAAGCGCTTCCACAATGGCTTCTGCCCCCAATCGGGCGAGGCGCTCCGTCAGGCTGCCGGCGGTATCGCGAGGGTCGATGGCGGTGCGCCTTTCCAGCAGGACCGGGCCGGTATCGAGGCCCGCCTCCAT
>JBKJYC010000202.1:0-5253 GCA_046715885.1 Usitatibacter sp. | reverse complement strand
TGCTCCTTCTGCAGGTAGATCACGGTCTTGCCGCCTGCCAGCTTCTCGATGGTCGCGTCGTGGTAGGAGCTCTCGATCCGGCCGACGGGCGCGCCGGCATCGATCATCACCACGATGTCGACCGGGTTCACGGCGCCGCATCCGTCAGGCGCGAGCTCGGGGTTGTGCACCGCGGGAACGGCACGCGCTTCGGCCGCCTTGGGATCGTCGGGCATCGCCTCGGGAGCGGGACCGTCGGGCGTGTAGCGCGGCGTGACCGCGAGCGGGAAGCGCAGGCGGTACTCGCCATTGTCGTAGGTGAGGGACTGCTGGTATTCAATCGTGATGCGCACCATCTCGTTGGGGCCGATGTGCGCCACCGAGTTCGTGAACAGGTTGGGACGCTGCTGCTCCACGAGTGCCGCCTTGCGACCCTCGCTCTTCGCCTTCTCGTAGGTGCGCCGCGCCTCCTCCTTCTCCCGGATCTGCCCCTCGATTACACGCTCGCCGATGCGGACCCACAGGTGGTCGACGGCGGCTTTCTCGGGCAGCGGGAAGGCGTAAACCCCTTCGACGAATTCCTTCCCGGGGTTGTGGAACACCTGGGTGACGCGCGTGCGCGCGATGATGCCGGTGACATGGATCGCGCCCTCGGTCTCGACGCGGGGTGCCACCACGTATTCGCCGGCGGTGCCGGTGCGAAAGAGCAGCGTGCCCATCTTCGCGTCATTCGGCGTCGCCGCCTGCGCGCTGGTCGCCAGCCCCAGTGCGAGAATTGCCAGGGCGAGGCTCACCAGGATGCCGCTCGCCACCGCCTTGCCCAGCAATCCGAACCACCCCGCCGCCACCGCCTTGCCGTTCATCGTTGCCCCTTTCGCCGTGCGTCATTGCACGGTCCCCATTGCGCGCGTATGCGGGGGCGGCGCGCGGCAGGAAGGGGGGCATTGCAAGGATCAATTCGGGCAGAAAAATGACGGGCTGCCGGAAAGGGATGCAGGCCGGCCTTCGCGGTGTATTCTCAGCGACACCCCGATCGGCCGTCGTCAGGAGACCCCATGTACGCCAGGACTCTCGCCGCAATCACCCTCACGATCTCGCTCCCCCTGCTCGCCGCCGACGGCACCGCCAAGGGCACGGTCGTCTACAAGAGCAACACCGCGGCCATCAAGCACGTCTGGCTGGTCAAGGGCCCCGACGCGGTGGATCCGAAGCTGACGATCCGAAGTCTGATCTTCTCCGCGGCCGACATCGGTGCGAAGGTGAAGGCCTGCAAGAATATGAGATGCCTGGTCTCCGACCTGGACGACGGCGTGACCGTGGACCTCGACGCGGGGCCGCGGCTCAACTACTGGGTCGTTCTCAAGGGGCAGCGCATCCAGTACTCCGGGACGGCGAGACTCGAGACGCTAAAAGCCACGGCCAATACGCCGGCGCGTGTGGCGGGAAAGCTCGCCATCGACGACACGGCGGCCGGGGGCGGCAAGATCGACATCGATTTCGACGCGCCGCTGTTGGCGGAACTGAAAACCGCACGCTGATTTTTTTCCGTGTCCCGAAGAATCGCGCTGGTGGAGGACGATCCGGCCATCCGGCAGAACTACGCCGACGCGCTGAAGCGCACGGGCTACGACGTCACGGCGTTCGCGGATCGGGCGACGGCCTCGCGCTCGCTGGCCACGCGGCTTCCGGACCTCGCCATCATAGACATCGGCCTGGGAGACGACATCGACGGGGGCTTCGCGCTCTGCCGCGAGCTGCGCGCCGCGAGCGCGACACTCCCCATCCTGTTCCTCTCCGCGCGCGATTCGGACTTCGACGTCGTCTCCGGCCTTCGCCTCGGCGCGGACGATTACCTCACCAAGGACGTGAGCCTGCCGCAGCTGCTCGCGCGCATCGCCGCACTCTTGCGCCGCGCCGACGCCGCGACCCAGGCGCCCGCCGCCGAGGACCTCCTGCACCGCGGCCGGCTCGCCCTCGACGGCAAGCGGATGGTGGTGAGCTGGTCGGGCGCGCCGGTGGGCCTCACCGTCACCGAATTCTGGATGGTGCATTCGCTCGCGCGCCACCCCGGCCATGTGAAGGACCGCGAGCAGCTGATGCGCGATGCGCAGATGGTGGTGGACGACGGCACCATCACCTCGCACGTGAAGCGCATCCGCAAGAAATTCCTCGCGGTGGATCCGAAGTTCGACGCGATCGAGACCGTGTACGGCATGGGCTATCGCTGGACCGAAGGATGAGGCGCCGAGGGGCCGCGCAATGAGCATCCGCGTCCGGCTGCTGCTGGTCTCCTCAGTGCTGCTGGTCCTGCCGTTGCTCGCCGCGCAGTTCGTCGAGCGCATGGAGACCTTCCTTCGCGGCAGCCAGGAGCAGTCGATCCGCGCCACCTCGCGCGCCATCGCCTCGGCGCTCTCCGACCGCCAGGCGCTCTTTCCCCTCGGCGCCTCCGATCCCGAGGACGAGGAGCGCCGGCGCATCGTGGCGCTCTTCGCCGCCGCCGATCCCGACGCGGTGGCGAGCCTGGGCGCGGCGTACATGCCCTCGGAGGAAGTGGAGCGCTTCCTGAACATCATGGGGCGCCGGTCGTCGCGCGTGTGGGTGGTCGATACGCGCTCGCGCGTGCGCGGCCTCTCGGGAAACCTCAAGGAACAGCCGGCGCGGGGCACGAGGCCCGGGGCACGGGAAAGCGCGGCGCCCAAGCGCTGGCTCACGGGAATGCTGAAGCCCATCGTGGCGCTCGTGGTCTCCACGCCCCAGGTCCCCACCGGCGACGAGACCAAGCCGGTGCGCGCCCAGATCGATCGCGCGTTGATCGGCGTCTCCTCGATCAACTGGCGCGGCACACGCGACCGCGACGTGGCGATCCTCTCCGCGGCGCAGCCCATCTTCATCGGCGACGACATCGTGGGTGCCGCGATCGTCGAGGAGACCACCGGCTCGATCCAGATCCTGAAGGAGTCCGCGCTCGAGGACCTGCTCGCGGTGACGCTGGCGGTGGTGGCCGGAGCGCTCGCCATCCTCCTTGTCTTCGCCAGCCGCCTCGCCGCGCGCATCCGCCGGCTGCATCGCGAGGCCGATGCCGCCATCGACGCCCAGGGGCGAATCCGCGGCCGCATCTCCGCCAGCCACGCGCGCGACGAGATCGGCGACCTCTCGCGCTACATGGCCGCTGTGCTCTCGCGTCTGAAGGAGTACAACGCCTACCTCGAGGCGATGGCGGGCCGCCTCTCGCACGAGCTGCGCACACCGGTGGCCGTAGTGCGCTCGTCGCTGGACAACCTGAAGGCCGAGCCGATTCCCGATTCGGCGCGCGTCTACCTCGAGCGCGCGGGGGAGGGCGTGGATCGCCTCTCGCGGCTGATCGCGCGCCTGTCCGAAGCCACGCGGCTGGAGCGCCTGCTGGAGAGCGCCGAGCGCGAGCGCTTCGACTTGGCGAAAGTGATCGCGGGTTGCGTGGACGGTTACCGCGCTGCGTATCCCGCCCGCGAGTTCGCGATCGCCGCGCCGCAGTCGCCGGTGATCATCGAGGGCGTGCCCGACGCTTTCGCGCAGCTCCTCGACAAGCTGGTGGAAAACGCCCTCGACTTCGCCCCGCCCGGCACGCCCATCCGCGTAACGCTCGAGAAGAAGGACGCAGGTGCCCGCCTCGCGGTGGAGAACGACGGGCCTGCGATTCCCGAGGCGATGCTGGGCCGGCTCTTCGACTCGCTGGTGACCCTGCGCGAGGGCGAGCACCTCGGACTGGGCCTGTACATCGTGCGGATCGTGGCCGAGTTCCACGGCGGCCGGGTGCGCGCGGCCAACCTTCCCGGCGGCCGCGGCGTACGGTTCGAGGTCGAAGTCCAGTAAACTGCGGTCGTCGATTTTCCCTCTGGAAACACCGCCTTGGGCAAGGTCCTGCTCCTCATCCTGATCGGGTTCCTGATCTACCTGGTGTTCCGCGGCTTCTTCAAGTCCGCGACCAAGAAGGACGCCCCGCCGCCGCCCGCCAACACCGCGAAGGGCGAGGACATGATCTCGTGCGCGCGCTGCGGCGTGAACCTGCCGCGCAGCGAGGCCATGGAGGAGGCGGGCATTCTGGTGTGCCGCGACAACCCCCGGTGCATCGAGGTCCGAAGGTGAACACCACCGCGCAGGGTCGGCTCCCGCTCCAGGAGCGCCTGCGCGCCGGCATCCCGCTGATCGAGCCGGCCGACGACACCACCTGGAAGACGCTGTCGATCTTCTGCGGTTACCGCCTCCTGCTCGCGCTGCTCATCACGGCGGGCTATGCGTTCGTCAACACCATCATGCAGATCGGGTTCCAGTCGCCCGAGGCCGCCAAGCCGACGCTCGCGGCGTACGTCATCGTTTCGATCCTGCTGCTGATCCCGGCGCGGCTGCGCGAGCCCAACCTCACCATCCAGGTGACGGCGGGCGTGGTCGTGGACCTGGTCGCCATCGTGATGCTCATGCACGCGAGCGGCGGCGTACGCTCGGGCCTGGGCATCCTGCTGCTGGTCTCTCTCGCTTCCGCCGGCCTGATCGCGCGCGGCGGCCTCGCGTTCTTCCACGCGGCCCTGGCTTCGCTCGCCCTCCTCGTGGAACAGGCCTTCCAGGTGTGGCGCCACGACGCGCCGGCCAACGACTTCGTGCAAGCAGGATTCGTGAGCATCGCTTTCTTCGCCACCGCCGGCCTGGGCTACACGCTCGCGCGCTACGCGCGCACCAGCCAGCAGATCGCCGAGGCGCGCACCATCGACCTCGCCAACCTCTCGCAGATCAACGAGCTCGTGATCCGCGACATGCAGGATGGCATCCTCGTGGTGGACAGCGCCGGGGTCATCCGCCAGCACAACCCGCGCGTGATCCAGCTGCTGGGTCCGATGCACGCCGGGCGCCGGGCGTTGCTCGAGGAGTACGCGCCCGACGTGGCGCGGCTGTTCGAGGACTGGCGCAAGGGCTCGGACACGACCTTCATGGCGATGCGGGCACCGCGGTCGAACTCCGAGCTGCAAGTCCACTTCGTGCCCATCGGCGGGGGCGAATCGCCGCCCACAGTGATCTTCGTGGAGGACGTTGGGCGCATGCGCGCACAGGCGCAGCAGATGAAGCTGGTGGCCCTCGGGCGCCTCACCGCTTCCATCGCGCACGAGATCCGCAATCCGCTCTGGTCCTTGGGCGATGCGGCGGACGTGATCGCCGAGGGCGGCAGCCTGGACCCGATGTCCGACGAGCGCCTGGTGGCGATCATCCGCGACAACGTCTTTCGCCTCGATCGCATGGTGCAGGAAG
>JBKJYC010000201.1:0-3355 GCA_046715885.1 Usitatibacter sp. | reverse complement strand
CGCGTCGCGCTGGTCATTGAAGGGATTCGCGGCATTTCCCGGATTGAGGCGGGTTCCGGTGGGGCCGACGGGTTGGACCGCGGGATCCCGCGACAACAACGCGGTTGCGATCGCCGGCTCGCCGGTGCGGTCGACGCGCACGTAGCGACTCTTGGGCTCCGCGGGGAAGGCGAAGGACGGGCCGGAACTGCTGTCGGAACACCCGGCCAGGAAGAGGGCGACACCGAGGGTGGAAAGGGCGCGTGCGCGCAAAGCGAGTTGGGTTTTCATGTCATCACCCCGCCAGCCGGCCCGTGGTCGACCAGACCCTGACCTTGGGCCTGACCCCGCCCACCGCCGGAGCGAGGGCGTCGTTGCTCATCTCGAAGACGATCGCCGAGATGTTGCGAAAGGCGAAGGAATCGCGCCGCGGCGTGTTGCTGCCCAGCCGGAAAGCGCCGACCAAGTCGCCGCTTTGGCCCGCACCGGCGAACGAAGCGACGTGCGCGGCGAAACCCTCGGCGTCGAAGAAGAAGGGGTCGTTACGCAGGCCGGCGAAGCCCTTCATGCCTGCCGACGAGGTAAATACGGTCTCGATCGCCCCGGAGAACGTCCCCCCGGCGCCCGGCACGTTTTCCAACTGTACGCCGCACGCGCCCCCGGGATCCCTCCCGAAGCGGGCAAGCACTTCGACGTCGGCCACGTTGTCGAAATTGCCCGCGGCATCGGCGCGATCGATGTGCAGAATGTAGAGAACGGCGGGATCGCAGTACAACGTCTGGTCGATGCGCGAGCGGGGCGCGGGTCGCCCGCCGAAAGTGATCGCGGCGACCGTCTTGCCGGACGACTCGGGCGACGGGAAGATGAAGACGTCGGCGAGGTCCGCCGCGGGATCGGCATCGGCGCCGGGAGATTCGGCATGGTCTGCCGACATGACGGCCGCACTGGCGATGAGTGCGCAAATGGCTGCCGCGCTGCGCGGCATCTTGCGCCATCCAGAATGAGAGAGCATGGTGGTTCCCTTTTGAAGTTTTTACAGGGAGGTCGGAACTGCGAGCGGTGCGTACTGTTACGCGCCCATGATATTCCCGGATTCGGGAAAAGCTAGGAATTTTTGAGGTGCCACGCCTTGGTCCGGGTGAACGTCTCGATGCCGTAGGTGGAGAGCGTGAGGCCGATTCCGGAGTGCCCAACGCCGGACCACGGCAACCGCGGGCTCACCCGGTCGCAGCAATTCCAGTACACCGAGCCCGAGTCGACTCCGGCGAGGATCTTCTCGGCGCGCTTGCGGTTCGCCGAATACACGCCGGCGGTGAGCCCGTACTCGGTGTCATTCATCAGGCGCTGCGCCTCGGCATCGTCCTTCACCGACATCAGCCCGATGACGGGTCCGAAGCTCTCCTCGCGCATCACGGCCATCGAGTGGTTCACGTCAACGAGCACCGTGGGCTCGAAATGCCGGCCCTTGCGCTTGCCGCCGGTGAGAACCCGGGCACCTTTTCTCTTCGCATCGGACACCTGCGCTTCCAGTACCTTCAGCTGCGGCGCGCGCGTGAGCGGCCCGATGTAGGTCTTCTCGTCGCCGGGATCGCCCGACTTGAAGCCCTTCACCTCGGCGACGAAAGCGTCCACGAAGGGCCTGAAGATCCTCTCGTTCACGTACACGCGCTCCACGGAGCAACAACTCTGCCCGGCGTTGTAGAACGCCCCGTCGGCGATGCTCGCCGCCGCCCTGGCCACGTCCACGTCCTCGCAGACATACACGGGATCCTTGCCGCCCAGCTCGAGCTGCAGCTTGATCATGCGGCCGCGCACCGCCTCGGCGATCCTGCGTCCGGTGCCGTACGAGCCGGTGAAGAACACGCCGTCCACCGGTTGCCTGAGGAGCGCTGCGCCCACTTCGCCCGCGCCGATCAGCGCGATGAAGACGTCCTCGGGGATGCCGCTCTCGTGCAGCAACCGCGCGATCTCCAGGCCGGTCATCGACGCGTATTCGGAGGGCTTGTAGAGGACCGCGTTGCCCGCGAGCAGCGCGGGGAGGAAGACATTCGCACCCACGAACCACGGGTAGTTCCACGCCGAGATGTTGGCCACCACGCCCAGGGGCTCGAGCGTGATGCGCTCTTCCATGCTGCCTCCCCTGGAGACCTGCGTGGGCCGCAGCGTGCGCGCCGTCTCCTCGAGGAAGAAATCGATGCGCGGCGGCAGCCCCTTCAGCTCGTTGCGCGCCTGCGAGATCGGCTTGCCCACCTCGGTGGTGAGCACGCCTGCCAGCTTCTCCGTTTCCGCCACGACCTTCTCGCGGAACCGTGCGATCGCCTCGAGGCGCTTCTTCAGCGCGACCTTGGCCCAGCGTTTCTGCGCCGCGCGGGCGCGCTCGTATTTCGCCTTGACGCTTTTCGCGTCGTCGGCGTCGAGGGACGCGGCGACCTTGCCCGTGGCCGGGTTCACGACTTTCAGCTTCATGCTTCGCCTATGCGGCCTGGGCCAGGACGGGCGATGCCTTGCCGGTCTTTTTCCTGTGGTGGCAGGCGTTCAGGAAGGCATCGAGCAGCGGCTTGCCGTCCATCAGTGCGGCGTCCAGCGGATCCATGAACTCGGGATGCCACTGCACGCCTACCACGAAGCTGTGGCCCTCCCAGCGCAGCGCCTCGACGATGTCGTCGGGTTCGCTCTTGGCCTCCACGACCAGCCCCTCGCCCAGCGCCTTCACCGCCTGGTGGTGAATCGTATTGATGCGGCTCTTCGTGACTTTGGGATAGATCCTCGCGAGCCAGGTCTCCGGCAGCACCTTCACGTCGTGGAAGTTGTTCTCGTACTTGCCCTCGTCGCGGTGGTGTCCGCTCTTCAGCTGCGTGGCGAGGTCCTGGTAGAGCGTGCCGCCGAGGGCCACGTTGATCATCTGGCAGCCGCGGCAGATGCCGAACACCGGCTTGCCCTGGCGCACGAACTCGTGGAAGAGCTCGATTTCGTAGCGGTCGCGGATGCGATCGCCCGACCACAGGGGGTTCATGGGTATCTCGCCATACGTTTCCGGGGCGACGTCGGCGCCGCCCTGCAGCACCAGCCCGTCGAGGACCTCGACGTAGTTCTGCACCGTGATCCCCTTGGGAAGGTGGGGTGCGGCGAGGCTGATCTCGGGAATCATGAAGGCGAGCACGCCGCCCGACATGACCCAATTGGCCGCCGACTGCTCGATGTACTGGAGCGTCTTCGTGGGGAGGAAGGTGCGCGCGGGGTCGGGGTAGAGAAGCCTCGCGGAGAGGCCGATCCTGAGGGGGTCCATGAGCCTACTTTGCCAGAATTCCGTCGATTTCGACGCTCGGGACCGCGATCGGGTTCAAAACATCCCCCGCGCAATGCCGGTTCCACCGGC
>JBKJYC010000200.1:0-5432 GCA_046715885.1 Usitatibacter sp. | reverse complement strand
ATGCCGCCGCCCATGGTGCCGGCGCCGATGACCGCCACCTTGTCGATTTCGCGTGGCCGCGTGTCCTCGGGCACGTCGGGAATCTTCGAGGCCGCGCGCTCGGCGAAGAACGCGTGGCGCAGCGCGCGCGATTCCGGCGACTGCATGAGGCCGAGGAAAAGCTCGCGCTCGACCTTGAGACCTTCCTCGAAGGGTTTGTCCACCGAGGCGGCGATCGCCTCGATGCACTTCACGGGCGCGGGGAAGTTCTTCGCCACGGCCTGGACGCTCGTCTTCGCGAACGCGAGGAAGGCCTCCGCGTGGGGATGCGTGACCTCGAGGTCGCGCACGCGTTTCAGCGACCGCTTCTCCGCGACCACTTTCCCGGCGAAGACGAGGGCCCCGGCGAGGAAGTCGCCCTCGATGATCTCGTCGAAGAGGGCCGTGGGTTGTTCCTTGGTGGGCGCTCCCAGCTTCTCCGCGGCTACGGGGTTGCCGGACACGATCATGTTCACCGCGGTCTCGAGACCCACCGCGCGCGGCAGGCGCTGCGTGCCGCCTGCGCCGGGGAGCAATCCCAGCTTGACCTCTGGAAGCGCGATCTGCGCGCCGGGCGCGGCCACTCGGAAGTGGCAGGCGAGCGAGAGCTCGAGCCCGCCGCCCATGCACACCGTATGGATGGCCGCGATCACCGGCTTGGGCGACGACTCGGCAATGCGGATCAACGTGTGCAGCGTGGGTTCCGCAAGCGCCTTCGGCGTCTGGAACTCCTTGATGTCCGCGCCGCCCGAGAACGCTTTGCCGGCGCCGGTGAGGACGATGGCCTTCACGTCGGGGTCGGCATTCGCGCGGTCGATGCCCGCCGCGGCGGCCGAACGCACGGCGTAGCCCAGGCCGTTCACCGGCGGGTTGTCGAAGGTGATCAGCGCTACCGCGCCCCTTACTTCATAGCGAGCCGTGTTGCTCTTTTCCATTACCTCTCCTTGCAGTCTTAGGGGACAGACCCCTTGGCAGGCCAAGGGGTCTGTCCCCTAAGACTTGTCAGACCTCCAGCCACTCTTTCCTGATGTCGGAGCGTGCCCGCAAATCCGCGGGCGTGCCTTCGAACACCACCCGCCCATGGCCCAGCACGTAGACGCGCTCCGAGATGTCGAGCGCGATGTCGAGCTTCTGCTCCACCAGCAGGATCGGGATGCCGCGCTTGCGCACCGCATCGAGGAACGCGGCCACTTGTTGTACCAGCTTCGGGGCGAGGCCCTCGGTCGGCTCGTCGATCATTACCAGCTTCGGGTCGCCCATCAAGGTGCGGCAAAGTGTCAGCATCTGCTGCTCGCCGCCCGAGAGCACGCCGCCCGCCACATCGGCGCGCTCCGCCAGGCGCGGGAAGAGCGCGAAGGCCTCGGCCTCGCCGAAGGTAGTCGCGCCGCGTGCGGACTTGCGGCCCAGGGCGAGGTTCTGGCGCACGGTGAGGTCGGGAAAGATCGCGCGGTCCTCGGGAACGTAGCCCAGGCCGGCGCGCGCGATCTCGTAGGGCTTGCGGCCGACGAGCTCCGCGCCGCGGAAGCGCACGGCTCCCTTCGCGGCCACCTGGCCCATGATCGCCTTCACGGTGGTCGAGCGGCCCACGCCGTTGCGGCCCAGCAGGCTCACGATCTCGCCCGCGCGCACGTCGAGATCCACGCCATGCAGGATGTGGCTCTTGCCGTACCAGGCGTTGAGCGCGCGTACCTCAAGCATTGGCCGCGCTCCCCAGGTAGGCCTCGCGCACCTTCGGGTCGGCACGGATCTCGGCCGGCGTTCCGGTGGCGATGACCTGTCCATAGACCAGCACCGAGATCCGGTCGGCGAGACCGAAGACCACGCTCATGTCATGCTCGACGACCACCAGCGTGCGTCCCTCGGTGACCTTGCGGATCAGCGCCACGGCCGCCTCGGTCTCCGTGCGGCTCATGCCCGCGGTGGGCTCGTCCAGCAGGACCACCTTCGCGTCGCCCGCGATGGTGATGCCGATCTCGAGAGCGCGCTGCTCGGCATACGAGAGGATGCCCGCGGAAGTGTCGGCGCGGGCGGAGAGGCCCACGCGCTCCACGATCTCCCGCGCGCGCTCGTTGGCGTCGCGCTGGCGGTCGGCGAGCTTCCAGAAGGCGTAGCCGTGGCCCAGCGGCCACAGCACCGCGCAGCGCACGTTCTCGAAAACGCTCATGCGGTGGAAGAGGTTGGTCACCTGGAAGCTGCGCGCGAGCCCGAGGCGGTTGATCTCGTGCGGCTTGCGGCCGGTGATCGGCTCGCCGTGCAGCGCGATGCGGCCCTCGCTCGGCGCGAAGCGCGCGGTGATGAGGTTGAACAGCACGGACTTGCCCGCGCCGTTGGGGCCGATGATCGCGTGGCGCTCGCCCGAGGCGATGGCGAGGTCCACGCCGCGGATGATCTCGGTCGCGCCGAAACGCTTGCGCACGCCGGAGAGCTCGAGCGCGGCGCTCATGCGCCGGGCTTTGCCTGGGCGAGACCCTCGAGGCCGAGCGTGGCCTCGGCCCAGCGCCCGCGTTCGCGGCGCCACAGCCAGCGGCTCGCGAATGCGGCGGCGGCGAGCAGGGCGAGCGCGCCCGCCCAGGCCCCGGGCGAGCGCACGCCGCGGTAGGTCATCTCCACCGCGAGCACGGCGGCGGCCACGCACAGCACGCCCGGAACGGCCATGCGTGCGTAGACCGGCAGCGCGCGCTTCAGCAGCCTCGCATCCCACAGGCGCTTCTGCAGCACCAGGAGGCTGGTGAGCCCGCCGGGAACGAAGAGGACGGTGGCGAGGAACATGAGGCCGAAGTAGAACGGCCACGCCTTCGTGTACGCGGCGAGCACTGTGGACATGAGCGTGATCACGATCGCCCCGAGGACCGGCCCGGCGAAGAAGCCGACCCCGCCCACGAACGTGGCGAGCAGCACCATGCCGGAGGTGAGCGCGGAGAGCGACTCCGCGGAGACGATCTCGTAGTTGAGCGCGGCCAGGCCCCCCGAGACGCCGGCGAACAGGCCGGAGAGCGCCACCATCAGGAAACGCACGCGCTGCGGATCGTAGCCGACGAACTGCGCCCGCTCGGGGTTGTCGCGCACCGCGTTGGCCATGCGCCCCAGCGGCGTGCGCGTGAGGGCGTACATGGCGACGGCGCAGACCACCAGCCACGCGGCGATGAGGTAGTACACCTGGACCTGCGGCCCGAACGTGAGGCCGAGGAAGGATCCGGCGGCGGTGCGGTTGCCCGAGATGCCCGCCTCGCCGCCGAAGAACGCCGGGAACATGAGCGAGCACGCGGCGACCATCTCGCCCACCCCGAGCGTGATCATCGAGAACGTGGTGCCGGCGCGACGCGTGGTCACGTAGCCGAACACCAGCCCGAACGCGAGGCCCGCCGCGCCCCCCACCAGCGGGATGAAGGGCGCCGGCACCCGGCCCAGGTTCAGCACGTGGATGGAGAAGAGCGCGCCCAGCCCGTAGTACACCGCGTGGCCGAAGGAGAGCAGCCCGGTCTGCCCCAGCAGCATGTTGTACGAGAGCGCGAAGACCACGAGGATGCCCATCTGGCAGAGCAGCGACAGCGCGAAGCCCTTGCTGAACACCAGCGGAGCGACCGCCAGCACGGCGAACGCCGCGCCCCAGAGGAAGAGGCGCTCGCGCCTCACGACTCGCGCGTCCCCATGAGGCCGCGCGGGCGCGCGATCAGGATCAGCACCATGATGAGGTAGGGCAGCACCGGCGCCGTCTGCGAGACCGTGAGGCGCTCGAAGAGCGGCAGCTTCCAGTCCACCGCGACGGCGAAGGTCTGCAGGACGCCGATGGCGAGCGATGCCACGAAGGCGCCGGTGAGCGAGCCCAGTCCGCCGACGACGACCACGACGAAGACGATGGAGCCCACCGCGGCCGCCATGCCGGGCTCGGTCACGAACGCGTTGCCGCCGATCACGCCCGCGAGCGCCGCGAGGGCGACCCCGCCTCCGAAGACCACCATGAAGAGCCGCGGCACGTTGTGGCCCAGCGCCTCGACCATGTCGGGCCGCGAGAGCGCGGCCTGGATCAGCAGCCCGATGCGCGTGCGCGTGAGCACCGCGTAGAGGGCGAGCAGCATCCCCACCGACACCGCCATCATGAACGCCTTGTACGCCGGGAACGTCGCGGAATAGAGCGAGAAGAGCGGGCCGTCGAGCGAGGCCGGCACGCGGTAGGGAACCGGCGTCTTGCCCCAGACCACGTGCACCACCTCCTCGATCACGAAGGCGAGGCCGAAAGTGAACAGCAGCTCCGCCACGTGCCCGGAAGCGTGCGCGCGGCGCAGGCCATGGCGCTCCACCAGCATGCCGATCGCGCCCACCAGCAGCGGCGCCAGCACCAGCGCGGGGAAAAAGCCCGCGTGCGTGCTCACGACATAGCCGAAGTACGCGCCCAGCATGTAGAAGCTCGCGTGCGCGAAGTTGAGCACGCCCATCATGCTGAAGATGAGGGTGAGGCCCGAGGACAGCATGAACAGGAGCAACCCGTAGGTCACCCCGTTCAGGAGCGATGTGAGGAACAGCTCCAACGGCTTAGGGCCGCCGCATCTTGCACGTCGTGGGGCGCGCGGTGGCCGCCGGCTCCATGCGCGCGTCGGCCCGGAATGCGTAGTCCTTCGTGCCGTCCGCGGTGTACTTGAGCGCGCCCCCCGCCTTCACGAAGGTGGCGATGTACATGGGCTGGATCAGCTGGTGGTCGTCGGCGCGCATGGTGATCTCGCCGAAGGGCCCCTCCAGTTTCGCGCCTTCCATGGCCCTGGCGACCTTCACCGGGTCGGTGCTCTTCACGCGCTCCATCGCGCGCGCCACGAACTCCAGGGACATGCGGATCGATTGGGAATAGGGATCCTGGTCGGCGCCGAACTTCTTCTTGTACGCCTCCATCACCGCCTGGCCGGCGGGATTCTGCGAGTTCGAGCTCCAGTAGCTCACCACTTTCACGCGGTCCACGCCCGCTTCCCCCATCGCCTGCGGGACGCCCACGGTGCCGGCGTAGTAGGTGTAGAAATCGGCTTTCAGGTTCGCGTCCTTCGCGGCCTTCACCAGCAGCGAGAGGTCCGTGCCCCAGTTCCCGGTGATGACGGAATCGGCGCCCGAGGCCTGGATCTTCGCGATGTAGGGCGCGAAATCCTTCACGCGCGCGAGCGGGTGCAGCTCGTCGCCGACCACTTTCACGTCCGGGCGCTTGGCGGCGAGCATCGCCCTGGCGACCTTCGAGACCTGGTGGCCGTGCGAGTAATCCTGGTTGAGGAGATAGACCTTCGCCACCTTCTTCTCGCCCTTCAGGAAGTTGGTCAGCGCCTCCATCTTCATGTCGGTGTTGGCGTCGAAGCGGAAGTGCCAGAAGCTGCACTTGTCGTTGGTGAAATCGGGGTCCACCGCCGCGTAGTTGAGGAACACCACGGCCTTGTCGGGGT
>JBKJYC010000199.1:0-5129 GCA_046715885.1 Usitatibacter sp. | reverse complement strand
AACGCAGCAGGTCGCGCTTGGTGAGCGCCGGTTGCTGGAGCGCGGCATTCGCGGGCCAGTAGACGCGGTCCAGGTTTGTGAGCTTGATGCGGTGCGGGCCTACCGCAAGCGTGAGGGAGGTCTTCTTGTTCTCGAGCTGCGCCAGGACTTCCGGGTTAGGGGACAGACCCCGTGGCCCCGCTTCGCGGCCAAGGGGTCTGTCCCCTGACCCGGTCACCTTCTTCGCCTCGACGTCGTCGCGCAAGCGAAGGAACACGGGGGCGCGAAGCGCCCCATCCTCGGTCCAGCTCTGGAAATTCACTTCGGCGACCGCCTCGGGCTCGACCCAGGTCGTGGGGCCGTTCAGCACCGGCACCTCGGCGAACGGGCAGGCCTTGCGCTTGAGCGGCTCCAGTCGCGCCTTCACCCGGGCCAGCGTCTTGTCGTCGAAGCCCGAGCCCACGTGCGAGGCGTAGCGCAGCTTGCCCTTGTCCCAACGGCCGACGAGGATGGCGCCCAGCGAAGCGCGCGAGCCCTTGCCGCTGGTGAACCCGCCGATGACGAAATCGGCGCTGTGCGTGGGCTTGACCTTGAGCCAGGAGGTGGAACGACGTCCCGACTCGTAGCGGCTCTCCTTGCGCTTGCCGATCACGCCCTCGAAGCCGCTTGCGAGCGCTGCGTCGTTGAGGGCGACCCCGTCCTCCACGGCATGCACCAGCTGCACGCGCGGTGACGGCAG
Source organism: Usitatibacter sp. (assembly GCA_046715885.1). Lineage (GTDB taxonomy): Bacteria > Pseudomonadota > Gammaproteobacteria > Burkholderiales > Usitatibacteraceae > Usitatibacter. The sequence continues at coordinate 4,411 of JBKJYC010000199.1, read as the reverse complement.
CAGGCACTGCGCGAGGTAGCGCCGCCGATCACGGTACGGCGCCTGGCGCAGGTCGACGCCGGCGAACCACGGAAGGTCGAACGCGAAGAAGACGACCGGGATGTCGCGGTCGGCCGCGGCGATCTCGCTCGCGGTCTTCAACTGGGCGCGATCCTGCAGCGCCGCGAACGAGGGCCGTGCATTCGCGTCGAACGCCACGATCTCGCCGTCCAGCACCATGCCCTCGGCAGCTTGCAGTGCCAGCTCCGTGGCGAGCGCGGGGAAGGTCGAGGCGTAATCGAGCCCGCGGCGCGAGCGCAGCTTCACGCCCCTGCCATCGATGAAGGCGAGCACGCGATAGCCATCCAGCTTCGGCTCCCACATCCAGTCCGCGCGGTTGAAGGCGGCGTCGCCCGGTTCCGCGAGCATGGGCGCGAGCTTCAGAGGCATCGGCTCGAACTCACCCGTGGGCACGAGCTGCCTGGCGGGGATCCGGTGCGCGGGCGCGACTTTCATCTCCGCCACCGCGATGCCCGTGAGCACGGAGCGATTGCGCGCCGTGACGTCGTCGGCGGTCACGAAGCGGTCCCGGTGCTTGATCAGCAGCCACTGCTTCGCCTCCTTGGTCTTCACCAGGGCGAACGAGCCCTTCAGCTTCTCGCCGCGCAGCGTGAAGCTCAACTTGCCTTTCTCGAGGCCCTCGCGCACCTCGCGCTCGGCACGCGCCCGGTCGTGGTACCAGGTGCCGCCCTCGTCGGGCGAGTACACGCCGCAGTCCCAGACGATCACCTCTCCCGCGCCGTACTGCTTCGGCGGGATCACGCCCTCGAACGAGGCGTAGTCGTACGGATGGTCCTCGGTCTGCACGGCAAGGCGCTTTTCGTTACGATCCAGCGACGGCCCCCTGGGAACGGCCCACGACTTCAGGACGCCGTCGCATTCGAGGCGCAGGTCGTAGTGAAGCCGTGTCGCTGCATGCTGCTGCACCACGAACAGGAGCGGGCCCCCGCCCCCTTCGGCCACCACGGCAGCCGGCTCGGGCGTGGCGGAGAACGTCCGCTTCGCGGTGTATTCATGCAGGCTGCTTTTCGCCATGGGAGGATTCTAGGATGGCTGCGGAAATCCTGGCTGGTGCGAGCGGTTATTCCTTCAAGGAGTGGAAGGGCAACTTCTATCCGGAGAAGATGAAGCCCGAGGAGATGCTGCCGTACTATTCGGGGCGCCTGCCGACGGTGGAGATCAACAACACCTTCTACCGCATGCCGAAGACCGCGGTGCTGGAGGACTGGGCCGGGACGACGCCGAAGCCGTTCCGGTTCGCGATCAAGGCCCCGCGCCGCATCACGCACATGGCGCGCATCAAGGCGGAGTCCTCCGCCGAGCCCGTCGGCTATCTCTACAGGAACCTCGAGGCGCTCGGCCCGAAGCGCGGCGCGGTGCTGTTCCAGCTGCCGCCAAATCTCAAGAAGGACCTGCCGCGCCTCCAGGAATTCCTCGCCCTGCTCCCGGCGCAGGGGCATTGCGCCGCGTTCGAGTTCCGAAACGCGACGTGGTTCGACGACGACGTGTATGCCGCGCTGAAGGAGAAGGGCGCGGCGCTCTGCCTCTCCGAGCGCGAGGACAACGAGCCGCCGCCGCTCGTGGAGACCGCTTCCTGGGGTTACGTCCGGCTGCGGCTGGAGACGTACTCGGATGCCGACCTGAAGGCGTGGGCGCAGCGCCTGGCGCGGACGAAGTGGCGTGAGACGTTCGTCTATTTCATGCACGAGCCCACGGCGCCGGAGTACGCGCGCAAGCTGATGGAGCTCGCATCGCCGTGAAGACCCTGCTCCTGGCACCCCACCCGCGCGAGCCGGACGCAAGGACGCGGATGTGAGGGCGGAGATGCTCGACGCGCTCGCGGGCTGGATGCGATGAGCCCGGATCGACCGGCGATGACTCGCCTGGGCTTCCTGTTGCTGCTGTTGCTCGGCTTCCCGGCGCCCGTGCCCGGCAGCGACGCCGACCCGATGAGCTCCATCTTCCTCGTCGCCCGGAAGGAATTGCCCGATCCCTTCTTCCGCGATTCGGTGGTGCTCGTCACGCATCGCGCCGGGCCGGTTCCCGTGGGCGTGATCATCAACCGGCCCACGCAGCTCACCGTGGCGCGCGTGATTCCCGATCTCGACCAGTCACCCGCCCGGGAAACGAAGGTCTTCTTCGGAGGCCCGGTGAGCGCCCAGGCGTTGATGGTCGTCTTTCGCGCCGAGGCACCGCCCAAGGACGCCATCGAGGTGCTCGAGGGCGTGTACCTGAGCTCGAGCGCTGAAGTGCTCCGCGAGCTGCTCGGGCGCAAGGTGCCCGCCCAAGGCGTGCGCTTGTTCGCCGGCCACGCATCGTGGGCTCCGGGGCAGCTCGAAGCGGAGATCGCGCGCCGCGATTGGCACCTGGTGCGCGCGGACGCGAGGACGCTCTTCGAGAGCAAGCCCGAAGACCTCTGGCGGGAGCTCGAGCGCCGGGCGTCCGCCAAAATGGCGCGAAGGAGCTCGCCATGAAGGAAGCCCCGTTCTGAAGATCGCGACGTTCAACGTGAACGGCATTCGGTCACGCCTGCCGCATCTGCTCCAGTGGCTGGAAAAGGAGTCGCCGGACGTCGCCTGCCTGCAGGAGTTGAAGGCGCTCGACTTCCCCATCGCGGAAATCCGCGCCGCGGGCTACGGAGCGATCTGGCACGGCCAGCGCTCTTGGAATGGCGTCGCGATCCTCGCCAAGGGCGCGGACCCGATCGAGACGCGCCGCGGGCTGCCCGGCGATCCCGGCGACGACCAGAGCCGCTACCTGGAGGCCGCGGTCGACGGCCTGGTCGTCGGCTGCCTGTACGCGCCGAACGGAAATCCCCGGCCGGGTCCGAAGTTCGACTACAAGCTCGCGTGGCTGGAGCGCCTGCTCGACCACGCGCAGCGGATGTACGCCAGCGGCCATCCAGTCGTGCTGGCCGGCGACTACAACGTGGTTCCCACCGACTTCGACATCTACAACCCGCGCTCGTGGTTGAAGGATGCGCTGCTGCAGCCCGAGAGCCGTGAGCGGTACAGCCGCCTTCTCGCGCAGGGATGGACCGATGCGATTCGCGCACGCCATCCGGAGGAGCGCATCTACACGTTCTGGGACTACTTCAGGAAACACTGGGAGCGCGATGCCGGCTTGCGCATCGACCACCTGCTCCTGAGCGCCGAGCTGGCACCACGCCTCGTCGATGCCGGCGTGGACCGGTGGGTGCGCGACTTGCCCAAGGCGAGCGACCATGCGCCCACGTGGGTAAGGCTCGAGATGAAGCGCGGGCGCAAGGCCGCCGCGGGCAAAGCGCCCGCAACGAAGCGGCGCTCAATGCGCCCAAGCTCTACCTCACGGCGTCTTTTGCCATGGCCTTGGTCTTCTTCTTCGCCTTCTTCGCGGTCTTCTTCACCTCCCGGGCGCCTTCCTTGACGCCGGCCTTGACCTTCCTGGCGCCGGCCTTCACGCCGGCCTTCACTTCCTTCGCCTCGGCCTTCACCGCCGCCTTGGCATCCCTGGCGTCTTGCCTGATGGCCTGGCCCGTGGTCTGGGCGAAACCCGAAGCCGCGAAGAACCCGGCGATCAGGGCGAAGAGTCGCTTCATGGTGTACCCCTCAAAGTGGCGCGAGGCCACATCTTTGCACCATTCCGCGCTCAGAGCTGGGGGCTGGCCAGTGCCAGGGTCCGCTCCCAGAGTTTTTCGGTCCAGGGGCGGCCCTCCCACTCCTCGAGCGTGATGCGCCGCGCGCGCTTCAGGTCGGCGTTCATGTCGCTGATCTGCCGTTCGGCGAACTCCTTGTCGAAGACGTTCAGGTTCGCCTCGTCGTTCAGCCGGAACGATCGCACGTCGAAGTTCGTGGATCCCACCGAGGTCCACAGCCCGTCCACGACGAGCACCTTGGTGTGGAACATCGTGGGCTGGTACTCGTGGATCTCGGCGCCCGCCCTCAGGAGATCGCCCCAGTGTGCACGCGATGCCTTGCGAACGAGGCTGGCATCGGTGATCGGGCCGGGGAAGAGCAGGCGGATCTTGACGCCGCGCCTGAGCGCCGCCACGAGCGCCTCGAGGGCCACTTCGTCGGGGACGAAATAGGCCATCGAGAGGTCGATGCTGCGCGTGGCCGCCGCCACGGACAGCAGGTACATGAGGTGCATGCTCTCCGCGCCGCCGTCCACGGAGCTCTTGAACATCTGCGCGTTGTGCCCGCCCACCGGCGCAAGCGCCGGGAAGTACTCCGCCGTGTGCAGGATCTTGCCGGTGAGCTTGGTCCAGTTGTCCACGAATGCCGCCTGCAGCTGCGCCACCACGGGGCCCTCGACGCGGTAGTGGGTATCGCGCCAGTGCTTCTCGTCCTGGGCGCGGCCGCTCCATTCGTCGGCGATGCCCACACCCCCGGTG
>JBKJYC010000198.1:0-6470 GCA_046715885.1 Usitatibacter sp. | reverse complement strand
CCCGACGTCGACGGCCGCCAGTACATCGACTTCGTAGGCTCATGGGGCCCGCTGATCCTCGGCCACCCGGATCCTGAAGTCGTCGCCGCCGTGAAGGCCGCGGCCGAAAAAGGCCTGTCGTTCGGCGCGCCCACGGAGCTCGAGCTGGAGATGGCCGAGGTGCTCACGCAGGCGCTGCCTTCGCTCGAGCAGGTGCGCCTGGTCAGCTCGGGCACCGAAGCGGTGATGAGCGCGCTGCGCCTCGCGCGCGGCTTCACCGGGCGCTCGCTGCTGGTGAAGTTCGAGGGCTGCTACCACGGCCACAGCGATTTCCTGCTGGTGAAGGCGGGCTCCGGCGCGCTCACCTTCGGCAATCCCACTTCAGCGGGGGTGCCCGCGGAAGTGGCGAGCAAGACGCTGGTGCTGACCTACAACGACCCGAGCTCGGTCGAGGAGGCATTCGCCAGGCACGGCGACGATATCGCCGCCGTCGTGCTCGAACCCGTGGCCGGCAACATGAATTTCGTCCGGCCGTCGCTGGAGTTCCTGCGTGGCTTGCGCGACCAGTGCACGCGGCATGGGGCGCTGCTGGTGTTCGATGAGGTAATGACCGGCTTTCGGGTCGGCCCGCAGGGCGCGCAGGGCCTCTTCGGAATCACCCCGGACCTCACGACGCTGGGCAAGGTGATCGGTGGCGGGATGCCGGTGGGTGCCTTCGGTGGCCGGCGCGACGTGATGGCGAAGCTGGCCCCCCTCGGCCCGGTCTACCAGGCCGGGACGCTCTCGGGCAATCCTGTCGCCGTGAGCGCGGGACTCGCCACCTTGAAGCGCGTGCTGCAACCGGGATTCTTCGACAAGCTCGGCCGGGTGACGAGCGCGCTGGTCGATGGCCTCGAGCGCGAAGCGAAGTCCGCGGGGGTGCGCTTCAGCGTCGCCAGCCTCGGGGGCATGTTCGGGATCTTCTTCCGCGAGGCCGCCCCGGCCACATTCGCGCAGGTCATGCAATCCGACCGCGAGGCGTTCAACGCCTTTTTCCACGCCATGCTCGAGCGCGGCGTTTACCTCGCCCCCTCGGCATACGAAGCGGGTTTCGTCTCCGCGGCGCACTCGCCCGCGGACCTCGAGGCGACGTTCGCCGCCGCACGCTCGGCGTTCGCCGCACTGGTACGCGGCTAGAACCGCTTGCTGCAGCAGATCCGCGCGCGGGCCTGCCTAGCGAAGGCCGGCGGCGTACTCCGCGACCGCCTTCATGTCGGCCTCGGTCATCTTGCTCGCGACCAGGCCCATGGCCTCGTGGGGACGCTCGCCGGTGGAGAAGGCTTTCAGCCAGGCATAGAGGAGCTCGGGATACTGGCCCGCCAACGCCGGGTACTGCGCCGGAATTCCGCGTCCCGATGCGCCGTGGCAGCCCGCGCAGGCCGGAACCGTGGTCGCTTTCACGCCGCCGCGCCAGATCTTCTGGCCACGCTGGGCAAGGCCCTTGTTGCGCGCCTCCGCCTGGGGCGGCTTCTGCTGTGCGTAGTACGCGCCCACGCTCACCATGTCTTCGGGGGTGAGGCCGGCTGCCATTCCTTGCATGATCGGGCTAGGGCGAGCGCCGGTCTTGAACGCCTGCAGCTGGCGGCGGAGGTAATCCCAGTCCTGGCCCGCCAGATGCGGGTTCGCGGGCGCGTTGCTGATGCCGTTGGCACCGTGGCAGGCCGCGCACACGGTGGTGGCAATCTGCTTGCCGCGCTCGAGGTCCGCCTTCGGGATCACCGGAGCGGGGGCGGCCGCCAGCGCCACGCCTGCGTAAACTAGCGCCATGAGCCCGGCAAAACCCGTGAAAGAACGCATTCGGAAACCTCGCGAGAAGAAAAGGGAAACGCCGAAACCCCGCGATTTTACCGTAGCCGGCGAACGCGTCGCTACTCGCGAAAGCTCGAGGGGATTGCATCTCGCTTCCGCCACGTTCGCGCTCTCCGCCCACGACCCGCGCGAGCTGCCCGAGCCCGGGGCCCCTGAGATCGCGTTCGCGGGCCGCTCCAACGCCGGCAAGTCGAGCGCGATCAACGCGCTCACGGGGCGTCGGCGTCTGGCGTTCTTCAGCAAGACGCCCGGGCGCACACAGCTCATCAACTTCTTCGCCCTCGGCGAACGTGCCTTCCTCGTCGACCTTCCGGGTTATGGATATGCGGGCGTTCCACTGCCGGTTCGGCAGCATTGGCAGACGCTCGTCGGCAACTACGTCGCCGAACGGCCGTCGCTCGCCGGAGTGGTGGTCGTCATGGATGCTCGCCATCCGCTGACACCCCTGGACCACGAGCTCCTGCAATGGCTCGCGCCCGCAGGCCGCCGGGTGCATGTGCTGCTCACCAAGGCGGACAAGCTCTCCAGGCAGTCGGCCCAGCGCACGCTCGCGCAAACGCGCGCGGAGCTGGCGCGGCTCTACGAAGGCTCTTCGGTGCAGCTCTTTTCCAGCCTCAAGCGGGAGGGGCTTGCCGAAGCGGCCGCGAAGATCTCCGCGTGGGCCGCGGACGGCGCAAAAAACAAAAGCCCCGGCTAAAGGGGAGTAAAGCCGGGGCGAAAAAGCCTTAATTGGGATTAAGGCACCCGCTCAGGGAGGAGAAGCGGGGAAGGCGCTAGCCTTCGCAAGTTAGGAGTTCGGGCCCATGCTAAAGTTCCCGGCCTTTTTCACGCGCGACACGACCCCGGTTCGCATCCGATGACCTCACTTCTGGGAAGGTTTCCCGACCGCCGGATGCGGCGCGCGCGACGCGACGAGTTCTCACGCCGCCTCGTGCGGGAGCACCGGCTATCCAGCGACGATCTCATCCTCCCGGTGTTCGTCCTCGAGGGCTCCAAATCGGTGCAGCCGGTAGATTCAATGCCGGGGGTCTTTCGGCGTTCGGTGGATGAGCTGCTTGCAGTCGCCGAGCAAGCCCTTACTCTCGGGATCCCGGCGTTAGCTCTCTTCCCGGTTGTCGAATCGGGCCTGAAATCGGCGGGCGCCGAAGAAGCGTGGAACCCAAAAGGCCTGGTACCCCGGTGCGTGCGCGAACTCAAGCGCCGCTTTCCGGAGTTGGGAGTCATCACCGACATCGCGCTCGACCCTTACACGACGCACGGGCAGGACGGGCTGATCGACGCCACCGGTTATGTGCTCAACGACGAGACCCTGGAAGCGCTTGCGAAGCAAGCGCAGGCACACGCCGAGGCGGGGGTGGACATACTGGCGCCCTCGGACATGATGGACGGGCGGGTGGGCGCGCTGCGGCGCGCGCTGGATGCGCGGGGCTTCATCCACGTGCGCATCCTCGCCTATTCGGCGAAATACGCTTCCGCCTTCTACGGCCCGTTCCGCGATGCCGTCGGTTCGGGCGCCAGCCTCGGCAAGGGCGACAAGAAGTCGTACCAGATGGACCCCGCAAATTCCGACGAGGCGTTGCGCGAGATCGCCCTGGACCTGGACGAGGGCGCCGACTTCGTGATGGTGAAGCCGGCGATGCCCTATCTCGACATCGTCCGGCGCGTGAAGGAACGCTTCGGCGTTCCCACCTTCGTCTACCAGGTAAGCGGCGAGTACGCGATGCTGGCGGCGGCGGCGGCCAACGGCTGGATCGACGGGGAGGCCTGCATGATGGAGGCGCTCGTCGGCTTCAAGCGCGCCGGTGCCGACGCCATCCTCACTTATTTCGCGCTGGACGCCGCGCAGCGGCTCAAAGCGACGCGCTAGGCCCGAGCAACGCCTCCACCTCCGGCAGGCGCGCGCGCTGGATGTCCGCGTCGCCGCGCGAGCGCCCGGTGACCCTCTCGTCGTCGCGGTCGAGCACCGTCATCGTCACCGGCACACCGTCCACGTCGAGGAGTATCTGCGGGACATCGATGTGCGAATCGCCGCGCCGGACGCGCCGTGCGCCCTCCTCATACCGATAGCCGCCGTTGAGCAGGAAGAGCGTGAGCGCCTTCGAATCGTCGACGAAGAGCTGCAGGTTCACGTCGGAAAACTTGTTCGCCGTTCCGGTGAGCACGGACCCCACCAGCGCAGGCCGGAAATCCCGGAACTCGCGCATCACGCTCACCGCCACCTCGCGCCTGCGGCGCAGCTCGCCCGGCTGGTCATCGGCCTGGTAGAGCGCCTGGTAGTCGCGCAGCGCCGCCTCGACCTCGTGGTTGTCGGGCAACAGCTGCGCGTCCTGGAGGCCGGCCTGGCGTGCCGCCTTATGCTTCGCCATGCCGTAGTCGGCCACCCCCTCCTCGGCCATCAGGCGGGCGGCGAGGTAGGCGATGTGGCTGCGAAGGTTCGCGTCCTTGCGGGAGCGGGATTTGGCCATGCGACGCCCCGAGGGCTCCTCTAGAAAATCTGGTTCTTCACTTCTTCCGGCGGCCGGCTCGAATCGCGCGCGAAGGCGCCTTCCTCGCCCACCGCCGGCTGCGACTCGGCGTAGAAGAACTCGACCGTCCGGCTGGCGCCTCCGGGCTCGCGCAGTCCGGTCATCGGGTTGATGTTCACCGCCACGACGCCCGACGGGGGGCTGAGCTCCCCTTCGGGAACGTCCTTCAGCGCCTTTTGCATGTAGGCCATCCAGATCGGCAGCGCCGCCAGGCCGCCGGTTTCGTTGGGGCCCAGGTTGGCCGGCGTGTCGTAGCCGATCCACGAAACCGCGACCAGCTTCTGCTGGAAACCCGCGAACCACGCGTCGATGTGGTCGTTCGTCGTCCCCGTCTTGCCAGCGAGGTCGTTGCGGCCGAGCGACATGGCGCGCGCCGCCGTGCCGTAGCGAACGACATCGCGCATCAGGGCGGTCATGAGGAACGCGTTGCGGGCGTCGAGCACGCGCTCGGCGTCCTCGCCGGCGACGTCGGGTTTCGCGGTGTAGAGCGTCTCGCCGCGGTCGTCCACGATCTTCGAGATGAACCATGGCTTGATGCGATAGCCGCCGTTGGCGAAGGTTGCGTAGGCCGTTGCCATCTGCAGCGGCGTCGCGGACCCCGCCCCGAGCGCCATCGTGAGATACGCCGGATGCATCTTGGGATCGAAGCCGAAGCGCTGGATGTAGTCCTGGGCGTAGTTCGGGCCGATCGCCTGGAGCAGGCGGATGGAGATCATGTTCTTCGACTTGGCCAGCGCCTGTCGCAGGCGCATCGGGCCCTCGTACTTGCCGTCGTAGTTCTTCGGCTCCCAGAGCTGGCCGCCGGTCTTCGCCGCTTCGATCACGAACGGCGCGTCGTTCAGCACTGTGGCCGCCGTGAAGCCTTTCTCGAGCGCGGCCGAATAGATGAACGGCTTGAAGCTCGATCCGGGCTGCCGCCAGGCCTGGGTCACGTGGTTGAACTTGTTGGCGTTGAAGTCGTAGCCGCCGGCCACCGCGTGGATGGCGCCGTTGCGCGGGTCGAGAGCCACCAGCGCCGCCTCGACCCTCGGGACCTGCGCAATGCTCCAGACGCCCTTTTCGCCGGGCTGCAGGCGGATGAGGGAGCCGCGGCGAATGGCGCGGTCGGGATTGCCGCCGGCGAGCGAGCGAGCGGCGAACTTCAAGCCGTCGCCCGAGACCTTCACGAGATCTCCGCGCCGCATCACGGCGGTGACCTCCTTGGCGGAGGCCGAGAGGACGATCGCCGGCACCAGGTCGGCGATGAGGTCACGGTCCTGGAGGGCGTCTTCGACCGCGTCGTCGAGCTCGGTGCCGGGCTGCTCGGGCAGGTCGATGCGCGACTCGGGGCCGCGATAGCCGTGGCGGCGGTCATACTCCTGCACGCCGAAACGCAACGCGGCATTGGCCTCTTCCTGGTCCTTGCGCCGCACGGTCGTGTAGACCTTGATCCCGCTCACGTACGCCGACTCGCCGTATTGCTCGAAGACCGCGGCGCGGGCCATCTCGGCCACGTAGTCGGCGCGAAACGCGAAGGTATCGCGCAGGTCGGTGTTCACCCGCAGGGGTTCGGCCAGGGCCTTCTTGTACTGCTCGGGCGAAAGCCATCCCAGCTCCGCCATGCGCCGCAGCACGTATTGCTGGCGCTGCTGGGCGCGCTTCGGGTTCACCAGGGGGTTCTGGCGCGAAGGCGCCTGGGGCAGCCCGGCCAGCATGGCAGCCTCGGCGGCGGTCAGGTTCTTCAGGTCCTTGCCGAAATAGATATTGGACGCGGCCGCGAACCCGTAAGCGCGTTGGCCGAGGAAGATCTGGTTCAGGTAAAGCTCCAGGATCTGGTCCTTGCTCAGGTTGGCCTCGATCTTGAAGGCGAGCAGGACTTCCGAGAGCTTGCGGGCGAAGGTCTTCTCTCGGGTGAGGAAGAAGGTTCGCGCCACCTGCATCGTGATCGTGCTGGCGCCCTCGCGGCGCCCCTGCAGGTTGGCCATCGCCGCCCGCGCCACGCCGACGTAGTCGACCCCGCCGTGCTGGTAGAAACGGTCGTCCTCGGCCGCCAGGATCGCCGCCTTCATGACCTGCGGCACGTCCTGGATCTTCACGACGGCGCGTTTTTCCTCCCCGAACTCGCCGATAAGCTCACCC
>JBKJYC010000197.1:0-5487 GCA_046715885.1 Usitatibacter sp. | reverse complement strand
GTTGGGATGCGCACACGCCTGCTCCGGCGTCACGCCCGTGAGGCGCTCCACGGGCGTGGTGCGGAACGGCCCGCCGGAAGCTGTGAGGAGGATGCGCCGCACCCCGTGGCGCTCGAATTCGCCCGCGCGTGCGCATTGGAAATCGCCGGGCAGCGACTGGAAAATCGCCGAGTGCTCGCTGTCTACCGGGAAGAGGCGCGCGCCGCCTTCGGCGAGCGCGCGCAGGAAGAGCGCGCCCGACATCACCAGCGCTTCCTTGTTGGCGAGGAGCACGTCCTTGCCGGCGCGCGCCGCGGCGATGGTCGCGGGAAGCCCCGCGGCGCCGACGATGGCCGCCATCACGGCGTCGACTTCGGGGAGTGTCGCGACGCGCTCGAGCGCTCCGGGACCGCAAAGCACCTCGGTGGGCAAACCCCTCGCCTTCAGGCTCTCGCCCAGGCGTCCGGCGCCGTCCGCATCCCTGAGCACCGCGTACCGCGGCCGGTGCTCGAGGCACTGGGCGAGCAGCTTGGCGTCGTTGCGGCCCGCGGCGAGCGCCACGACCGCATAGCGACCGGGGTGGCGCGCCACGACGTCGAGCGTATTCGCGCCGATGGATCCGGTGGAGCCGAGGATGGTGAGCCGCCTTGCCGCCATCAGACGCTACCCTTGAGAGACACCAGCAACGCGGCCACGGGCAGCGTGGAGGTGAGGGCGTCGATGCGGTCGAGTATTCCGCCGTGCCCCGGCAGGAGGTTACTCGAGTCCTTCACGCCCGCGCCGCGTTTCATCCAGGATTCGAACAGGTCTCCCACGACGCTCACCGCGGTGAGCAGCGCCAGCGCCGCGAGGAAAAGGGCCCACCACGCCGTGGGAACAACGCCCGAGGACCACACCAGCAGGACCAGGCCGTAGGCCAGCACGCCCGCGAGCGCCCCATAGACGCCCTCCCACGACTTGTTGGGGCTGATGGCGGGCGCCAGCTTGCGCTTGCCGAACTGCCGCCCGGCGAAGTACGCGGCGATGTCCGCGATCCATACGATCAGCGCCGCGGCGAGCAGCAGCCATTGGCTGCGGTCGCGCAGGTCCACCAGCGCCACCCACATCGGCCACATCACCAGCCAGCCGGCAAGGCCCAGGACCCCGGGGCCCGGGCGCCATTGCGCCTTGAGCCAGGCCGGCACCGCGACGATCCAGAACCCGGCGGCGATCCAGAGCAGCCCCTGCGCGATCGCGGGATAGAGGCCCATCGGCGAGATCAGGTAGAGCGCCACGAGCGCCACGCCGATCGATCCGGAGAAGCCGAGGTAGGCGCGCTGGGCGAGGGATTCCAGCTTGCACAGCCGCGACCACTCCCAGGAGCCCAGCAGTACCACCAGCAGGGCGAAGGACGCCCAGAGCCAGCGCGGCGCGAAGAACAGCATGCCCAGGACCAGCGGCATGAGCGCCACGGCCGTGATGACGCGAGTGCGCAGGGTCGACAGTGGGCTAACCGGCCTTCGGCAGGGGTTCGCCCTCGGCGAGCTGCTCGCTCGTGCGACCGAAGCGGCGCTCGCGGCGCCGGTAGGAGGCGAACGCCGCGTCGAGCGCCTCGGCGCCGAAGTCCGGCCAGAGCTCCTCGGTGAAGTAGAGCTCGGTGTAGGCGACCTGCCAGAGCAGGAAGTTCGAGACGCGCTGCTCGCCGCCGGTGCGGATGAAGAGGTCGGGCTCCGGCGCGTAGGACATGGAGAGATACGGCGCGAGGCGCTCCTCGGTGATCGGCGCCGCCGGATCGTCCGCGCGCGCGCGATCGGCCGCCTGCAGGATGTCCCAGCGCCCGCCGTAGTTGGCCGCGATGGTGAGCGTGAGCCTGCTGTTGCCCGCGGTGAGCTCCTCGGCGCGGCGCACCAGGTCGCGGATGCGGGCGTCGAACGCCGAGAGGTCTCCCACCACCTTGAAGCGGATCTCGTTGGCGTGCAGCTTCTCCACTTCCTGCTCGAGCGAGCGCAGGAAGAGCTGCATCAGGAAGGAGACTTCCTCGGACGGCCGGCGCCAGTTCTCGCTCGAGAATGCGAAGAGCGTGAGGTATCCCACGCCGCGCTCGATGCACGCCTTCACGATCTCACGCACCGCCTCCACGCCCCTGCGGTGGCCGCCCACGCGCGGCAGGAAGCGGCCCTTCGCCCAGCGTCCGTTGCCATCCATGATGATGGCGACGTGGCGCGGGACGATGCCGGCGGCCGGAACGGTTTCGGTTGAGCTTTCGAATTCGGCCACTGTCTCGTGCCTCGCGCCTCGCGCCTAGACCGCCATCAGGTCGCGCTCTTTTTCCGCCACCGCCTTGTCGATGTCCGCGATCGACTTGTCGGTCATCTTCTGGACCTCGTCGGCGGCACGCTTCTCGTCGTCTTCGCCGACCTCGCTGTTCTTCAACAGCTCCTTCAGGTGCTGGATCGCGTCGCGGCGGATGTTGCGCACCGCCACCTTCGCGCTCTCGCCCTCGTGCTTCACGATCTTCGTGAGCTCGCGGCGGCGCTCCTCGGTGAGCGCCGGCATCGGCACGCGGATCACGTCCCCGGAGGTCGCCGGGTTCACGCCCAGGTCGGAGTCGCGGATCGCCTTCTCGACCACTTGAACCATCTTCTTCTCGAACGGCTGGATCGAGATGGTCCGTGCGTCGGAGAGCGTCACGTTGGCGACCTGGTTGATCGGCATCTCGCTGCCGTAGTAGTCGACGCGCAGGTGGTCGATCAATCCGGTGTGCGCGCGGCCGGTTCGGACCTTGGCCAGGTCGTGCTTCAGGGTGTCGAGCGACTTGGCCATCTTCTCGGAGGCCTGCTTCTTGATCTCGGCGATTCCCATGCTGGAACTATCCTCCTGCCTGCGGGCGTTGAGCGGCGCCTTGCGTCCGCTCGAACGCCGTTCCCGATCTTCGCATAACTCCCCGGCGCCATTTAATTGTGGACAAGGGTACCCTCGTCCTCGCCCATCACGACCCGCTTCAAGGCGCCTTCCTTGAAGATGGAAAACACGTTGATGGGCAGCTTCTGGTCGCGGCACAGGGCGAGCGCGGTCGCATCCATCACCTTCAGGTTCTTCACGAAAGCCTCGTCGAAGGTGATCTGGTGGTAGCGCGTGGCGCTCTTGTCCTTCAGCGGATCGGCGGTGTAGACGCCATCCACCTTGGTGGCCTTGAGCACGATCTGCGCCTCGACCTCGCGCCCGCGCAGCGCCGCCGCGGTGTCGGTGGTGAAGAATGGATTGCCGGTGCCGGCGGCGAAGATGACGACGCGGCCTTCCTCGAGGTAGCGGATCGCCTTGCCGCGGATGTAGGGCTCGACGACGGGCTCGATGCTGAGCGCCGACTGCACGCGCGCCACCAGGCCGCCGCGGTTCATGGCGTCGGAGAGCGCCAGCGCGTTGATCACGGTGGCGAGCATGCCCATGTAGTCGGCCGTGGCGCGGTCCATCCCGGCGGCGCCCTGCGAGACGCCGCGGAAGATGTTGCCTCCGCCGATCACGATGCCCACCTGCACGCCGAGGTCGACGACCTCCTTCACCTGGGCGACGATCCGGTCGACCATGACGCGGTTGATGCCGAACGCGTCGTCGCCCATCAGCGCCTCGCCCGAGAGCTTGAGGAGGATGCGCTGGTAGGCCGGCGTGGCCGGCGGGTTGGGATCGGTCATCGGCCCACTCTCCCCGAAGGGGTCAGTAGAACAGTCACGCCGCGGTCTTTGTCATCGCCGCGACCTCGGCGGCGAAGTCGCTCTGCTTCTTCTCGATGCCCTCGCCGACGACGAGGAACCGATACCCGCGCAGCTTCGACTTGCTCGACGCGAGCATCTTCTCGACCGTTTGCTTGTCGTCCTTCACGAAGGGTTGGCCGAGGAGCGTGATCTCGCCAAGGAACTTGTTGATGCCGCCATCGACCATCTTGGCGACGATCTCCGGGGGCTTGCCGGATTCGGCCGCGCGCGCCTCGAGGATCTTGCGCTCGTTGGCGATCACGTCCGGTGCGACCTGGTCCTTCGACATGAACTTGGGCCTGGCGAACGCGATGTGCATCGCCAGGTCCTTGGCCACCGCCTCATCGCCCTCGAGGTCGACGATCACGGCGATCTTGGACCCGGGATGGACGTACTGCACCAGCTTCGCGTCGGTCGCGATGCGCTCGAAGCGACGCACGGTGATGTTCTCGCAGATCTTCTGCACCAGCTTCTGGCGCGCTTCCTCGACTGTGCCGCCGCCGATCGCGGCGTTGCCGTTCGATTTGAGCCCGGAGAGCGCGGCGACGTCCGCGGGATTCTCCTTCGCCACGAGCTCGGCCACCGCGTTCGCGAACGCGATGAAGTCGGGACTCTTCGCCACGAAGTCGGTCTCCGCATTCACTTCGGCCAGCGCGGCGAGTCGCGCATCCGGGGCGACCCAGGTGCCCACGGCGCCGTCCGCCGCCACGCGCGAAGCGGCCTTCGAGGCCTTGGCGCCGCTCTTGATGCGCAGCAGCTCCTCGGCCTTGCGCATGTCGCCCTCGGCTTCCTCGAGGGCCTTCTTGAATTCCATCATGCCGAGCCCGGTGAGCTCGCGCAGTTCCTTGACCATTGCCGCGGTGATTGCCGCCATTGCTTTCTCCAGATTTCGAAACTCACGTGCGAAAAAGGGGCACCAACGCCCCTTTTTCCGCCGGGAAACTCCCTATGGGGGTCCCTTCAGGCCTTTTCCGATTCCTCGACTTCGACGAAATCCTCGGAGTTCTGCGGGGCTACCATCTCGCTGATGACCTGGCTGCGGCCCTCGAGGATGGCGTCGGCCACGCCGCGCGCGTACAAGCGGATCGCTCGCGTCGAGTCGTCATTGCCGGGGATCACGTAGTCGACCCCGTCGAGCGAGTTGTTGGTGTCCACGACGCCGACGATGGGAATGCTCAGCTTGCGCGCCTCGGTCACGGCGATCTTGTGGAAGCCGACGTCGATGATGAACAGCGCGTCGGGAACCCCGCCCATGTCCTTGATGCCGCCCAGCGAGCGCTCGAGCTTCTCCTTCTCGCGGCTCATGGTGAGCTGTTCCTTCTTGGTGAGCTTCTCCATCGAGCCGTCGGCCGTCATCTGGTCCATCTCCTTCAGGCGCTTGATGGATCCCTTCACGGTCTTGAAGTTGGTGAGCATGCCGCCCAGCCAGCGGTAGTCGACATAGGGGGCGCCGGCTCGTTGTGCCTCTTCCTTCACGATCTCGCGCGCCTGGCGCTTGGTGCCGACGAACAGGATCTGGCCCTTGTTCGAGGTGAGCTGGCGCACGTACTTGAGCGCTTCCTGGTACATCGGAAGCGACTTCTCGAGGTTGATGATGTGGATCTTGTTGCGGGAACCGAAGATGTACGGAGCCATCTTGGGGTTCCAGTAGCGCGTCTGGTGGCCGAAGTGCACGCCGGCCTCCAGCATCTGGCGCATGGTGACGGACATCGAAAACTCCTAGTCGGTTAAGGTTGGCCTCCCCCGCTTCGACTGCGAAATTGCCTACGCAGACCTTGAC
>JBKJYC010000196.1:0-5288 GCA_046715885.1 Usitatibacter sp. | reverse complement strand
ATGCAACGGCTCCCGGCAACGCGGCCAGCGACGGCGAGGGCGCGAACGGCCTGTACACCTCGAACCTGCTGCGCGAGATGAAGGTGCGCGATGCCAAGATCGAGGACGTCTTCAAGCGCGTGCGCCTGAATGTGCGCCGTGCCTCCAAGGGGTCGCAGATCCCCTGGGAGAGCACCTCGCTCGAGGAAGATTTCTATTTCCTGCCGCCCGAGCAGCTGCGCAAGCTCTCGCAGGAGGAGGAAGAGCGGCAGTTCCTCGAGGAGCGCACGCAGTTCGAGCGCGCGCGGGCTTCCCGCGAGGTGCCGCTCCTCGAGGCATACCTGCGCAGCTACCCGAGCGGGCGTTTCGCGGAGCTGGCGCAACTCCAGCTCGATACCGCGCTGGCCGCCGAAGGTGAAAAGCGGGTCGAGGTGGTCTCGCCGAGGGAGAATCCGAACACGTCGGGATCGGCCCGCGCCGACACGCGGTTCAAGATGGGCGACCAGTACGTCTATCGGGTCGCCAATCGGATCCCGCGTGGCGAGACGACGACTTCCGCGCAGACCGTGACCGGCATCACCGACGACGAGGTGGTCTTCAGCAACGGCGTGTACATCTGCGACCTGCTCGGGAACACGCGCCGGCGCCCCGACGGAACGCGGTTCACCGCGCGGCAGGAACTGCCGCTCGAGTACCAGGTGGGCAAGCGATGGTCCACGCGCTACGAGGCCATCGGTGGCCGGGGCGAAGGCATGGTCTACATGGACTACCGCATCACGGCTCGCGAGAAGATCACGGTGCCGGCCGGAACCTTCGACTGCTTTCGCATCGAGGGCCATGGCGTCTATCGCCAACCGGGAAGGCCGGACCTCGACCTCATCGTCACGCAATGGCGCGCACCCGAGCTCGTACGGCGCCCGATCGCGGGCGAGGAGCTTCGGCGCCGGGTCATCAAGGGCCACGTGACCACGCAACACGCCCAGCGAACCGAGCTGGTGTCGTTCAAGCAGACCTGACGGCGCATCCGGCCGGGTTCGCGCCGTATGGCGTGGCGCCCCGGCTTTGCGGTGCGACCTCAACGCTTGGGTGTCGCCGCGGCCTCCCTGTGGAAGTCGGCGAATATCCTGTCGCGTTCCGCGACGAACGCGCGCTGCGCCTGCGCCGCCGCATCTTCCTGCGCCCTGGAGAGCTCGAGCATGCTCAGGCGATTGATCTCGTGCTCACCGGCGAGCCAGCGCTTGCCGAGGTCGGTCGAGACGAAGCGCAGCATCGCGTCCATCTCGGCGGCCCCCATCGCGGAGCGCACCGCCTTCGAATAGACGGTGCGAAACAGCCGCGGATCCATCGCCGCCGCGCAGTACGCTTGCGCGTAGCGTTCCCAGGCCGACTCGAAGCGGGGCCAATGGAGGCTGCGCTTGTCGAAGCCCCCGTAGGCATCCACGGAGCGATCGAGGGTCTTCGACGGCCCGTTCTGCTCCATGTTGGTCTTGCACGCGTCCCGATAGCCCAACGCGATGTCGTCGTTGTGGAAGAGGTCCACGTAGCGGGTCACTCGGTCGCGCTCCGCGGTCGGGGGCGATGGCGCGTCCCTGGAGATCGCGCGCTGCCGCGGAGACTGCAGCTGCGCCTCGAGCTGCGTCAGCTTCGCCTTGATCGATTCCCCGGCCGCCATCCTGGGATCGGAGGGCAGGAACTTCTGCTCCCTCTCCCGCTGCTCGATCACCGGGCGCGCGATCTCGAAGGCCCCCGTGAAGGAATGCGTCGCGCGCAGGGCCTCGTCGAAGTACGCCCTGCCGAAGTACGTCCACTCGTTCTCGTTGCTGCAGCCGAAAGAGTTGCGCTCGGGCGCCGCCGCCGTGATGACGAGCGTGTGGTCGTCCTTGAGCTCCTCGATGAAGCCGCCGGCATAGCATGCCGACACCACGACCACCCGGTTGCGGATGCCCGATTCGTCCAGCAGGCGCCGCAGCGACGCGGGCGTGAGCTCGTGAAAGCGCATCGGCCCCAGCTCGAGCGAGAACCGATGGTCGGCGGTGCCGTGGGAGGTGAGGAACAGCACGAGCACATCCTCCGCGGCGTCCATCTGCTGCGCGGTCCGGGCGAGCGCGGCCCGCAGGCTGGTGCTGCTGGCGATGGGCGAGGTGAGAGCGGTCTTCGAGTTGTTGACGAGCTTGACGATGCGTCCGCCGGCATCGAAGCGCTCCCGCATCAGGCGGGCGACCGAGTCGATCTCGCGCATGAAGACGTCCTGCTGCCCGTACCCGGCAACGCCGATGAAGAACACGTCGACGATCCCCATGCGCCCTGCTTCCACGGCGGCCAGCTCGCGCGCAAGGAGCTCGGGCTGCTTGTAGAACGCGTCCTCCGAGGTGATCGACCAGCGGTCCGCGCCTGCGACGTTCTCGCCCGCCCGGGTCCAGTCCTTCACCCAGAGGCTGCGCTCGGGATGCACGAAAGCCATCGGACCGAGGATGAAGAGCACGCTTGCCATGAAGACCCGGCCGCGGCGCAGTCCGTGGAAGCGCTCGAGGCCGGTCGCGAACCGCCAGGTCGCGAGTGCCAGCCAGGCCAGCGGGACGTAATAGAAGGCGATGTGTCCCAGCCACTCCCAGGACGGATCGGCAAAGCGCATGAAGACGAGCCACGCGAGGAGCGTCGCGGTATCGATGACCACCCAGGCGAGGAGCATGGCGAAGATGAGGACGGGGACGCTCTCGTTGCGCCTGAGCAGCGCGCCCACGACGGCCGCGGCAAGCGTCATCACGAGGACATGGAAACCGGCTTGGGGCAGCTGCCAGGACGCGAGGCGGCCCGGCGCGTCGAGCGTGAACAGGGAATACAACGTGGGGACGAGGATCGTCAATGCGGCCGCGGCGGCGATCTCGAGCCAGGTCGGCGACAACCGGGTTTCGGGAACGCGGCGAAAAAAAGCGATGCGCAGGCCGTCGCGAAGGCGCGAGAGCACGCCGGGACGAGGGATGGAAGCTGCTGGCGTTGCGAGGATCGTCATGGGGTGCTTCGGCTTGAGGAATGGTGGCGGCGAGCATTCTCGTATACTTTTGGTCGCACGCGCTCCCGGGGAGGGGAAGGGTGTCGAACCAAGGCGACGGACGCATGAGGAACGTGGCTTGCCCGTCGTGCGGCGCACCGGTGCGCTTCCGCGGCGCCACCTCCATCGTCGCCGTCTGTCCCTTCTGCAAGTCCACCCTCGTCCGCGACGGGGTGAAGCTCGAGAACATCGGCAAGCAAGCCGAGCTGCTCGAGGACCATTCTCCGATCCGCATCGGCGCCGACGGCAGGCACCGCGGAGTCGGCTTTTCCGTCGTCGGGCGCATCCAGTACCGGTACGGCGCCGGTCTCTGGAACGAGTGGCATGTGCTGTTCCCCGGCGGCAAGAGCGCGTGGCTCTCGGACGCGAACCGCGAGTACACGATCACCTACCTCATCCCGCCGCAGCCCTTGCCCGCGTTCGAGGCGATGAAGCCCGGGCAGCAACTCGTGGTCCAGGGCGACAAGTGGTACGCGGGCAGCTACACGGTGATGAACGTGGACGCCGGCGAAGTCGTGGCGGGGGAGGGCGAGCTGCCGTTCCGCTTCACTTCCGGATGGAAGGCGAACGTCGTGGACCTGCGCGGGGACGGCGCGCGCTTCGCCACCATCGACCATTCCGAAACGCCGCCGCACCTCTACGTTGGCGAGAAATTGCCCTTCGACACCTTCGGCTTCTCCGGGCTGCGCGATCCGGAACAGGTGGGCTTCACGAAGGGCACGGCCCTGGCCTTCAAATGCGGGGGCTGCGGCGCGCCGATGGAGAAGCACCTCACCACCACCGAGGTGATCGCCTGCGGCTCGTGCGGGACGGTCACCGACGTGACCGGCGCCACCGGCGAGGTCGTGCAGAAGAACGAGCTCAACACCATGGGCTTCAAGCCGCCGATACCGTTGGGCAGCATCGGCCGCTGGAAAAACGTGCGCTACGAGGTCGTGGGCTTCATGCGCCGCGGCGTGGAAGTGGACGGCTTGCTCTATCAGTGGAGCGAGTACCTCCTTCACAACGTGGAGAAGGGCTACGCCTGGATCACGGAATACAACGGGCACTACAGCTTCGTGCATACCGCCGCCGAGATCCCGAAGCAGACCAGCGTCGTCTCGAGCAAGCCGGCGGTGCGCTACCTGGGCCACACGTTCACGCATTTCCAGCGGGCCAGGGCGAAGGTCACCTACCTCAATGGGGAGTTCTTCTGGCGCGTGAAGCTGGACGACGAGAATCTCTGCAACGACTACGTGGATCCGCCGCTCATCCTCTCCAGCGAGGCCACCGGAGAGGAGCTCACCTGGTCGGTCGGCGAGTACGTCGACGCGCCGGAGCTGTGGAAGGCCTTCGCGCTCAAGACCAAGCCGCACAAGCCCCAGGGCGTGGCCGCGAACCAGCCCAGCCCGCACAAGGGCAAGGCGGGGCGCTACTGGCTCGCGTTCCTCGCGTTCGCGGCGCTGGGTTTCGTGGCGCAGCTGGGGTTCTCCCTGCTGCAGTCGTCCGCGCGGCCGCCGCCGGTGCCGTTCACGACGATCGCCGGGGAGCCCACGCGCACCGTGAGCCCGGTCTTCAACGTGGGCGGCTGGGGGGCGGCGCCGGCGACGGTGCGCACGACCTCGAACGTGAGGGGCAACTGGCTCGCGCTCAACATGCAGCTCACGGAGGCGGACACCGGCCGCGCCTACGAGCTGAAGCGATCGCTCGGCTACCAGAACATCGGCGGCGTGCAGGATGGAAGCAGCGACGACGTGGCGGAGATCCCCAACCTTGTGCGGGGCCGCTACACGCTCGCGATCGACGCGCGTTCGCCCGAATCGGTGAGCGGCACGGTGCAGGTCTACCGCTCCACCGTGGGTTGGTCGAACTACTGGCTGTTCGCAGGCTTCCTGATGCTCTGGCCGCTGGTCGCCTGGGCGCGCGCCCACGCCTTCGAGACCAAGCGCTGGTCCGAGAGCGACTACGCACCCGAGTCCTCGTCCGATGACGACGGCGACTCGGGCTCCGATTTCGGCGGCGACGGCGATACCGACTGAGGAGAGGGCATGTTCCGTTTCTACATGGCAGCCGCGTTCCTCGCCTTCGGGCTGTACGGGCTCGCGCAATACAAGGGATGGTCGGTGATGTCGTCGGAAGCGCAGGAGTTCCAGCGCCGGCGCGCCGCCGAACAATCGTCGAGCTGGGGCCGCGGCAGCTCGGGTAGTGGCGGCAGCGGCGGATCTTCCGGTCACAAGTAGCCAACAGAAGGAGTCACAGTCATGGTCGAGTACCTCAAACC
>JBKJYC010000195.1:0-3435 GCA_046715885.1 Usitatibacter sp. | reverse complement strand
ACGCGGATCAGCATGGCCGAGATGTTGTCGCGGCCGCCATTGTCGTTCGCGGCCTGCACGAGCTGCTGCACGGTGAGTTCCGGGTTCGACTTGAGCGCGATCAGCGTCATGCGGATCTCCTCGTCCTGCACCATGTCGCTCAGCCCGTCGGAGCACAGCAGGTAGATGTCGTCCGGCTGCGTCTCGTACACGTGCACTTCCGGCTCGACCATCGGGTCGATGCCCAGAGCGCGCGTGACCAGGTTCTTGTTCTGCGACTGCTTGGCCTCCTCGGGCGTGATGAGCCCGGAGTCGAGCTGCTCCTGCAGCAGCGAGTGGTCCCGCGTCACCTGCTCCATCTGCTCCCCCCGCAGCCGGTAGAGGCGCGAGTCGCCGATATGCGCGACGGTGACGAAGTTGTCGTAGAACAGGCACACGACCAGCGTCGTCCCCATGCCGGCGCACTCGGGATTGTTCTGCGAGGTGGTGAAGATGGCGCTGTTCGCGCGCCCGATCTGCTCCTTCGAGAGCTTCTCGGAGAGCCCCATCGCCTCGTCGCGGCCGAGCCGGTCTATGTCCTTCGGCTGCCAGCTTTCCTGCAAACCGTCGGCGATGAGCGAGGTGGCCATGCCGCTCGCGACCTCGCCGGCGTTGTACCCGCCCATCCCGTCGGCGAGCACATAGAGTCCGATGTCCGGGCGCGATTCGATGCAGTCTTCGTTGTGGTCGCGGACCCGGCCGGGGTCGGTCAGAGCGGCGAACTGCAGCGCCTCCGTGAGGTTCAAGCGCCCCTCCGGCGGCGAAATGCGTTGCCCGCGCGTGCCGTGACCCGCTCCCCTTCCCTGTGCGCCCTGGTGCTCATAGCCGGTTTCTTTTTCGATGCCGTCCGTTGCGTGCACTCGCCCACCCTGCGCGTCCCCGCCGGGCCGCGCCGGATCCCCGGTACCCTACCCCTGTGAAAGCCGCAAAAACTCGGTTTTATAATAACTTAAAATGCATTTCTGAGAAACAATCCCGTTTCACGCCCGATGTGTCTGATTTCTCAGCAGACTTTGTGCCCAGAACCGTCTTGTTCCGAGAGCGCTTACCGCGTCAAGGCCGGCCATTATACGATTGAGGTTGGCGGGACTTCCCGCGCTTTTTTTCACGCCTCGCCACCCCCTCCGCAGCCAACTACCGAGAACCGCCATGGACCGCCTCCACGATGCCGATCCGCTGGAAACCCGCGAATGGGTCGATTCGCTCGACTCCGTGCTCGAGATCGAGGGACCGGAACGCGCCCACTTCCTGCTGGAGCAGCTCGTCGACAAGGCGCGCCGCTCGGGTGCCTACCTGCCCTACAGCCCCAACACGGCCTACATCAACACGATCCCGCCGGGCCTCGAGGAGCGCTCGTCGGGCGACCGTGAGATCGAGCACCGCATCCGTTCGATGGTGCGCTGGAACGCGGTGGCCATGGTGCTGCGCGCCGGCAAGAAGGACCTGGAGCTGGGCGGCCACATCGCGAGCTTCTCCTCGGCCGCGACGCTCTACGACATCGGCTTCAATCACTTCTGGCACGCGCCCTCGGAACGGCACGGCGGCGATCTGATCTATTACCAGGGCCACTCGTCGCCCGGCGTCTACGCACGGGCCTTTCTCGAAGGCCGGCTTACCGAAGCCCAGCTCGACAACTACCGCCAGGACGTCGGCGGCAAGGGCATTTCCAGCTACCCGCATCCCTGGCTGATGCCCGCATTCTGGCAATTCCCCACCGTCTCGATGGGCCTGGGCCCGCTGCAGGCGATCTACCAGGCGCGCTTCCTGCACTACCTCCAGGACCGCGGCCATGCGCAGACCGAAGGCCGGAAGGTGTGGGCTTTCATGGGCGACGGCGAGATGGACGAGCCCGAATCCCTGGGCGCCATCGGCATGGCCTCGCGCGAGGGCCTCGATAACCTGATCTTCGTGGTGAACTGCAACCTGCAGCGCCTCGACGGTCCGGTGCGCGGCAACGGCAAGATCATCCAGGAGCTCGAGGCCGATTTCCGCGGCGCGGGCTGGAACGTGATCAAGGTGATCTGGGGCTCCCACTGGGACCCGCTGATCGCGCGCGACAGCGACCACCTGCTGCTCAAGCGCATGGAGGAAGCGGTCGACGGGGAGTACCAGAAGTTCAAGAGCCGTGACGGCGCCTACGTGCGCGAGCACTTCTTCGGCAAGTATCCCGAGTTGAAGGCCCGCGTCGCGCACATGTCCGACGAGGATGTCTGGCGCCTGAACCGCGGCGGCCACGACCCGGTGAAGGTCTACGCCGCCTACGCCGCGGCGGTGAAGCACAAGGGGCAACCCACGGTCATTCTCGCCAAGACCGTGAAGGGTTACGGCATGGGCGCGGTGGGCGAAGGCAAGAACATCGCGCACCAGCAGAAGAAGATGCCGGTCGAGGCGCTGAAGCTGTTCCGCGACCGCTTCAACATCCCGATCACCGACGACAAGATCGCCGAGCTTCCCTACTACAAGCCCGCGCCCGACTCGCGCGAGCTGACTTACCTGAAAGAATGCCGCGCCGCGCTCGGCGGCTCACTGCCGCAGCGCCGCGCGAAGACCACGAAGCTCGAGGTCCCCAAGCTCGAAGCGTTCAAGCCGGTGCTCGAAGCCACGGCCGAGGGCCGCGAGATCTCGACCACCATGGCGTTCGTGCGTCTGCTCACGATCCTCGTGAAGGACAAGGTCCTGGGCAAGAACGTCGTGCCGATCGTTCCCGACGAGTCGCGCACCTTCGGCATGGAAGGCCTGTTCCGCCAGCTCGGGATCTACTCGCAGGTGGGCCAGCTCTACGAGCCCGAGGATTCCGACCAGCTGATGTTCTACAAGGAGGACAAGACCGGCCAGATCCTCCAGGAGGGCATCAACGAGCCCGGGGCGATGTGCTCGTGGATGGCGGCGGCGACCTCGTACTCGAACAGCAACGTGCCGATGATCCCGTTCTACATCTACTACTCGATGTTCGGTTTCCAGCGCGTGGGCGACCTCGCCTGGGCCGCGGGCGACATGCGAGCGCGCGGCTTCCTCATCGGCGGCACGGCGGGACGCACCACGCTGAACGGCGAAGGCCTGCAGCACGAGGACGGCCACAGCCACATCCTCTCCTCCACGATCCCCAATTGCCGCTCGTACGACCCGACGTTCGGCTACGAGGTCGCGGTGATCGTGCAAGACGGCCTGAAGCGCATGGTCGAGGACCAGGAGGACGTCTACTACTACATCACCGTCATGAACGAGAACTACCCGCACCCCGCCATGCCCGAGGGCGCCCGCGAGGGCATCCTCAAGGGGATGTACAGGTTCTCCGACGGCGGCGAGGCCAAGGGCCCGCGCGTGCAGCTTCTCGGCAGCGGCGTCATCCTGCGCGAGGTGATGTTCGGCGCCGAGCTGCTGAAAAAGGACTGGGGCGTTACGGCCGACGTGTGGAGC
>JBKJYC010000194.1:0-3830 GCA_046715885.1 Usitatibacter sp. | reverse complement strand
CGTCGAGGCGACCGCGGCCGACGAGGCGATCGTCGAGGCGCTGGTGCGGAGCGCCGGCGGCGGAGCCGCGCCCGGCCACGGCTCCGATCTGGAGCTGGCCGTGGCGCACGCCGGATGTGCGCTGCTGGATCGCGAAAAGGAGACGGCGCTATCGGCGGAGGACCAGGCGGCCCGCGCCGCCCAGGCCGACGCGCTCAAGCGCTGGTGCGCCGCGCGAGTGCACGATCCCGCCTATGCGGGCTGGGTGATCTTCAGGTTTCCCGAGACGATCGACTACTGGAACCTCGTCCAGGTGCAGCGTCCCGACGACCTCCTCCGCGAGATGACGTTCGGGCCAGACGCCCGCCTGCGCCGGCGCGAAGGGTTTACGCTCACCGACGCTCGCTGGCAGCCGCGCGACGTGCTCGGCGAAATTCACTACTGCGTGCTGTGCCACGAGCGCGACAAGGACTCGTGCTCCAAGGGGCTCCACGACAAGCAGGGCCGCGTGGCGGTGAACCCGCTCGGCATCGAGCTGGGCGGCTGCCCGCTCGGCGAGAAGATCTCCGAAATGCACGCCCTCCGGAAGGCGGGCGATCCGATCGGCGCCCTGGCCCTGGTCGTCCTCGACAACCCGATGTGCCCGGGGACCGGCCACCGCATCTGCAACGACTGCATGAAGTCGTGCATCTACCAGAAGCAGGAGCCGGTCAACATCCCGCAGATCGAAACCGGCGTGCTGACCGACGTGCTGCAGATGCCGTGGGGCGTGGAACTCTACGGCCTGCTCACGCGCTGGAACCCGCTGAACGTCCGGCGCCCCTACGCGCTGCCCTACAACGGCAAGAACATGCTGATCGTCGGGCTCGGTCCGGCCGGGTACACCCTGGCGCACTACCTGGTGAACGAGGGCTTTGGCGTGGTCGGGATCGACGGTCTGAAGATCGAGCCGCTGCCCGACGCGCTGGTCGGCACCGCGGCGGCGCCGCCAGAGCCGATTCGGGACTGGAGCGCGATCTACCGGCGGCTCGACGAGCGGGTGCTCGAGGGTTTCGGCGGCGTGTCGGAGTACGGCATCACCGTGCGGTGGGACAAGAACTTCCTCACCCTGCTCCACCTGACGCTGGCCCGGCGCCGCGGGCTGCGCATCTACGGCGGCGTGCGCTTCGGCGGCACCGTGCCAATCGAGGACGCGTGGCGCTACGGGTTCGATCACGTCGCGATGGCCACCGGCGCCGGCCGGCCGACGATCATCGACATGAAGCACAACCTGATTCGCGGCATCAGGAAGGCCAGCGACTTCCTGATGGCGCTGCAGCTCACCGGCGCCTTCAAGCGGAACGCGCTGCCGAACCTGCAGGCGCGGCTCCCGGCGGTGGTGATCGGCGGCGGCCTGACGGCGATCGACACCGCCACCGAGCTGATGGCCTACTACCCGATCCAGGTCGAGAAGACCCTCGCCCAATACGAGGCGCTCGCGCAGGACCTCGGCGTGGATCGGGTGCGTGGTTCCTACGATCCCGAAGAGCTCGAGCTGCTCGACGAGTTCCTCGCCCACGGCCAGGCGATCCGCGCCGAGCGCCGTCGCGCCGAAGCCGCGGGCGAGTCGCCCGATTTGATCGGCCTGGTGCGCGCCTGGGGCGGCGTCACCATCGCCTATCGCAAGCGGCTGGTCGATTCGCCGGCCTACCGCCTGAATCACGAAGAGGTGATCAAGGCGCTCGAGGAAGGCATCGGCTTCGCCGAGAACCTGAACCCGATCGAAGCCGTGCCCGACGAGCGCGGCGCGGTCCGCGCGATGGTCTTCGGCCGCGAAGGGAACAGCTCGATCACGCTGGCGGCGCGCACCGTGCTGGTGGCGGCAGGCACGACGCCGAACATCACTTGTGAAAAAGAAGCGCCCGGCACCTTTCAGCTCGATGCCAAGAAGAAGTTCTTTCAGCCGCATCGCGCCTCGCGCGCGGCGGACGGGACCGTGGCGCTCACCCCCGATCCCGACGGGTTCTTCACCTCCTACGCCTCGAACGGGCGGTGCGTCACCTACTACGGCGACAACCATCCCCGCTATGCCGGCAACGTGGTGAAGGCGATGGCCTCGGCCAAGGACGGGTATCCCCAGGTGGTGGCTTTGTTCAAGGCCGACCTCGCACGGCTCGATCCGGCGGCCCAGCGGAGCCGCGATCAGGCGTGGACCAGGCTGATCGCCCGGCTCGACGAAGAGCTCACCGCCCGGGTTGAAGCCGTGGTCCGCCTCACCCCCACCATCGTCGAAGTGATTGTGAAGGCGCCCGCGGCGGCGCGTCATTTCGAGCCGGGGCAGTTCTATCGCCTGCAGAACTTCGAATCGGTGGCGCGGCGGGTGGACGACGTGCCGCTGCTGATGGAAGGGGTGGCGCTGACCGGGGCGTGGGTGGACAAGGAGAAGGGGCTGCTCTCGATGATCGCCCTCGAGCTGGGCGTGTCGAGCCGGCTGGTGGCCCACCATCAGCCGGGAGAGCCGGTGGTGGTGATGGGCCCGACCGGCGCGCCGACCGAGATTCCGTCAGGCCAGAACGTGCTGCTGCTCGGCGGCGGGCTGGGCAACGCCGTGCTCTTTTCGATCGCCAGGGCGATGCGCGACCGCGGCAACAAGGTGATCTACTTCGCGGGCTACAAGCACGGTGAGGACCTCTTCAAGCGCGAGGAGATCGAGGCCGCGACCGATCAGGTGGTCTGGAGCACCGACACCGGCGCGGCGATCGCGCCCGGCCGGCCGCAGGATGCGCACTTCCGCGGCAACATCGTCCAGGCGATGCTCGCCTATCAGGGCGGCGAGCTCGGGACGCCGCTGGTGCCGCTGTCGTCCGTCGATCGGATCATCGCGATCGGCTCCGACCGCATGATGGCGGCGGTGAAGGCCGCGCGCCACGGCCCGCTCGCGTCCCACCTGAAGCCGGCGCACGTCGGGATTGCCAGCATCAACTCGCCGATGCAGTGCATGATGAAGGAAGTCTGCGCGCAGTGCCTGCAGAAGCACGTCGATCCCGCGACCGGCCGCGAGAGCATCATCTTCTCCTGCTTCAACCAGGATCAGGAGATGGACCGCGTCGATTTTCCGAACCTGGCGGCCCGGCTCCGGCAGAACACCGTGCAGGAAAAGCTGGCCAGCCTGTGGCTGACCAGGCTCCTGGACCAGTAGGGTCAGGCCGCCGCGGTGGCGGCTCGGACCGCGGCGCCGAGCAGCCCGGCATCCGGGTTCAGGATGACGTGCACCGGAACCTGCCGCACCACGTCGTCGAGCGGCGCCTTGTCGAGAAAGGCCGCCATGAACCGGCCGTCGGTGAGCGCGGGCAGGATCTTCGGCGCGATGCCGCCGCCGATGAACAGGCCGGCCGTGGCCATCGACCGCAGCGCCAGGTTGCCGGCCTCCGCACCGTACGCGTCCACGAAGATCGCCAGCGCTTCCATGCAGCCGTGGCAGCGGCGCCCCATCGCCGCGGCCGACAGCATCGCCGGCGCCTGAGGATCGTCCAGGTCGGCGACGGCCTGGCAATCGCTCACGTGCGTGACGCGGTGCAGGTTGAGCAGCCCGGTTCCCGACACCACGTGCTCGACCGATGCCCGCCCGTAGCGCTCGATGAGGGCGCGCAGCACGCGAATGTCCCGTTCGGTGCGGGCGGCGAAGTCGGCGTGGCCGCCTTCGCACGGTGACGGTACGAAGCGGCCGTCGATTTGGTGCAGCAGCGCTTCGCCCAGCCCCGTTCCGGCGGCGATCACCCCCATGTTCCCGTGGGGCAGCGGCGTGCCGGCCTGCAGCGTGTGCAGCTCGTGTCCCTCGAGCGCAGGCACACCGTAGGCCATCGCCTGCAGGT
>JBKJYC010000193.1:0-6020 GCA_046715885.1 Usitatibacter sp. | reverse complement strand
TTGTCCGCGGCCGAAAGGTGGAAGCGCACGAAGTCCTGGAAGATCACGCCGATGTTGCGCCGCAGCTCGAAGAGGTCGTACTCCTTCAGGTCGTGCCCGTCGAGCAGGATGCGCCCTTCATCGGGATCGTAGAGGCGCGCGAGCAGCTTCACGATCGTGGTCTTGCCGGCGCCGTTCTCGCCCACCAGCGCCAGCACTTCGCCGGCCCTGAGGTGGAAGGTGAGATCGCGCACCGCCCAGCGCTCGGCGCCCGGGTAGCGCAAGCCGACCCGCTCGAAGGTGAAGCCCTCGCGGATCGGATTCGGGAACGGCCGCGGACTGGCGGGCGAGGTGATCTCGGGCTCGATCTCGAAGAACGAGAACAGGTCGTCGAGATAGAGGGCCTGCCCGGCGACGCTCGAGAACCCCATCAGCAGCTGCTCCAGCAGCGTGCGCAGGCGCAAGAACGAGCCGGCGAGGAAGGTGAGGTTGCCGATCGAGAACTCGCCGTCGAGCGTGCGCCACACGATGTACGCGTAGGCGAAGTAGTAGGCGACCGTGCTGACGGCGGTGAGCACGCTGCCCCACGCGGCGCGGCGCACTGCGATCCTGCGGTTGGCGCGGAAGAAGCTGACCGCCAGCTCCACGTAGCGATCGATGAGGAAGTGGTGCAACCCGAAGATCTTCACTTCCTTCGCGGTCTCGGCGCCGGCCGCCACCTGGCGCACGTAGTCGAGCTCCCGCCTCTCCGGCGCGCGGTTGTAGTTGAGCCAGTACGACTGCGCGTTGAAGTGCGCCTCGCCGATGAAGGCGGGGATGAGCGCGATGGCGAGCAGTACGATCAACCAGGGCGCGTACACGAAGAGCCCGGCGGCGAAGCTCGCGATGGTCACCAGGTCCTGCGCTTGCCCGAAGAGCTGGTTCACGAGCCCGGTGCGCCCGGCCGCCTGCATGCGCGCGCGCTCGAGCCGATCCTGGAACTCGCTGTCCTCGAAGTCCTCGAGGTCGAGGCGGGCGGAGTGCTCCATCAGCCGCACGCTCGTGGCGGTGCTGAGCTTTTCGGACAGGAGCGAGTCGAGCAGCGAGATGCCGCGGCCGAGGATGTCGGAGAGGACCGCAAGTCCGAACTCGAGCGCCAGCAGGAGCACGATCTGGTCCAGCTGGCCGCTCGCCATCCACCGCTCCAGGCCCGCCCCCGGCGAGGGTGCCTGGGTGAGGCGCACCACCTCGTCGATGATGAGCGCGCCGACGTACAAGGTCGCGACCGGCAGCAACGCGCGCAGCAGCCGCAGGACTCCCTGCGCGAGCGTGATCCCGGGGCTCGTCTGCCAGACGAGCTTCAGGAACGGCGGGATGTTGCGAAGCGCGCCGAGGCGCTCGCGAAACGTCTGCGGAGGAGCGGGGGGAGGAGGCAAACTAAATTGGGGCCAGGCTCCGGTTTGGAGCCTGGCCCCAATCGATCGGGGTCACTCCGGCGTTTGCTGGATACCGGCGATGAGCCAGGCGGGCTTCTTGTCGCCGGCTTTCTTGCGCACGTGCCAGACCTCGTCGAAGGGCTCGGGGTTCGCCGCGTCGTTCTCCCGGATGAGTCCGGCGAAACGCACGCTGGCGATGTCGTAGCCGTCCTCGAGCGCGACTTCCACCAGTTGCGCGTTCAGGTTGACCACTTCGGTCTTCTGGGGAGCGGCGCCGCGCTCCTGGATCTGCATGGCGATCTCGGCGTAGATCTCGGGCGTGGTGTATTGCTTGATGTCGTCCAGGTCCCTGGCGTCGTCCGCGGCCTGCAAGCGGATGAACGTGGTCTTGGCGCCGCGCAGGAACGTCTCGACGTCGAAATTCGGCCGCAGCGCGCCGGCCGGAACCGGGTCAGCGGACAGGGCCGATGCCGATACCGGAGCCACCTCGGTGGGCGGCACGCCGGGTGCGCCCAGGCCGCTGCCGATGCCGGCGAAGCTCGGTTTCACCACGGGGTTCTTGCGGGCCACGAAGAGGCGGTAGGCGAGGAAAGCGAGGCCGCCGACCAGGAGCGCGGCGAGCAGCATGCCCACGATCGGCCCCATCTGGGCGCCGAACAGCGACGCCAGCAGGACCCCGATGCCCAGGCCGGCGAGCAGACCGCCCCAACGGCTCATGAAGCTCGGTTTCGCCGCCGCGCCTGCCGGATTGGCGGCCGGGGTGGCGGGTGCGGCCGCCGGCTTCGCCGGAACCGAGGCGGGCGGCTCGCTCTTCGCCGGGGCGGCGCGCTGGGTGCCGAGGTTGCTCTTCTTGCCGAAGCGCGCGTCGGCGTCGGTGGCGGCGAGGCCGAGGGCAAAGAAGGACGCGATCAACAGGGTCTGGAATCTCATGGTTCGCCTCCGGGCGGGATGTCTGCAGTATATGGAGACAGTATGAGGCAACCGCAAGCCGCGTTGGAGGTCGATCATTCCATGCTGGTCAAACCGACCTCCCGGGGCCTGTATTGCGCCGCCGGAGATTTTTACATCGATCCCTGGCGCCCGGTGGACCGAGCCGTCATTACCCATGCCCATGGCGACCATGCGCGCCCCGGGAGCGTGGCCTACCTGGCGGCCAAACCCGGCTTGCCGGTGCTGCAAACGCGCCTGGGCGCGCAGGCGCGCATCGAAGGCCTCGCGTACGGCGAGACCCGGGACATCGCCGGTGTGAAAATCTCCCTGCTTCCGGCCGGGCACGTGCTGGGGAGCGCTCAGGTACGCGTGGAGCGCGGCGGCGAGGTCTGGGTGGTCTCCGGCGACTACAAGCTCGATCCCGATCCCACCTGCGAGCCGTTCGAGCCGGTGCGCTGCGACACGTTCATCACCGAGTCCACCTTCGGGCTACCGATCTACCGCTGGCGCTCGCACGGCGAGATCTTCGGGGGGATCAATCGCTGGTGGGCCGGGAACGCGAAGCAGGGTAGGGCGAGCGTGCTGTTCGGATATTCCTTCGGCAAGGCGCAGCGCATCCTCGCCGGCGTGGAGCGCTCCATCGGGCCAATCGTCGTGCACGGCGCGGTGGAGGCGCTGAATCGCGGCTACCGCGTGTGCGGCGTGGACCTGCCGGAGACGCTGCTCGCCGCGGAGATGGATCCCCGGCGCGATTTCGCCGGGGCGCTGGTGGTGGCACCCCCTTCGGCGCAGTCCACCCCGTGGCTCAGGCGCTTCGGCGATTACTCCGATGCCTTCGCCTCGGGCTGGATGGCGATCCGGGGCGCGCGCCGCCAGCGCGGCGTGGACCAGGGCTTCGTCCTCTCGGACCATGCCGACTGGCCGAGTCTGCAGCGCGCGATTGCCTCGACCGGCGCCCGGCGCATCTACGTCACGCACGGCAACGTGGCGGTGATGGTGAAGTGGCTATGCGAGCAGGGCTACGATGCGCGGCCGATGGAGACGCAGTTCGAGGGTGAGAAGGGCGCCGAGTCTCCCGAGGAACCCGCTTGAAGCGCTTCGCCGCCCTCTATACCGCCATCGACTCCACGACGAGCACCAACCCGAAGACCCAAGCGCTGGTCGATTTCTTCTCCGCTGCGCACCCGCGCGATGCCGCCTGGGCCGCGTGGTTCCTCACCGGCCACAAGCCGAAGCAGGCGGTGCCGACGAAGCGCCTGCACATCTGGGCGGCGGAGGCGGCAGCGCTCCCGCTGTGGCTCTTCGAGGAAAGCTACGATGCGGTCGGCGACCTCGCGGAGACCATCGCGCTGGTGCTCCCTCCGCCCCTCGACGAGACCGTGGACGAGCCGTTGCACGTCTGGATCGAGGAGCGCGTGCTGCCGCTGCGCGAGCTGCCCGAGGCCGAGCAGAAGCACCGGCTGCTTTCCTACTGGGGCTCGCTCGACCAGACCGAGCGGTTCGTCTTCAACAAGCTGATCACCGGTGCCTTCCGCGTGGGCGTGTCGGAGCTGCTGGTGATGCGCGCGCTCGCCGCCGTCAGCGGCATCGACGCGAAGGTGATCGCCCATCGCCTCATGGGCGAGTGGCCTCCGACCGAGGCGGCGTGGCGCGCGCTTCTCTCGGCGGACACGGGTGAGACAGACCTCTCGAAGCCGTATCCGTTCTTCCTCGCCCATCCCCTCGAGGACTCGCCGGAGCGCCTCGGTGCGCGCGAGGACTGGCTCGAGGAATGGAAATGGGACGGCATTCGGGCGCAGCTGGTGAAGCGGCAGGGCAAGGCCTTCCTCTGGTCGCGCGGCGACGAGCCGATCGCGCACCAGTTTCCCGAGATCTGCGAGGAGGCGGTGAGGCTTCCCGACTGCGTGCTCGACGGCGAGGTGCTGGCGTGGAGGGACGGCCGCGTCCAGCCCTTCGCCGCGTTGCAGAAGCGCCTGGGACGCAAGAACCCCGGCAAGAAGATCCTCGCCGAGAACCCGGTTGCCTTCCTGGTCTATGACCTGCTCGAGTTCGCGGGCGAGGACTGGAGGGCGCGGCCGTTGCACGAGCGGCGCCAGAAGATGAAGGACGCGATCGAGGCGATCCCGGGAGGCTCGCGCTTCGAGGTCTCCTCGCTGGTGCGCGCGCCCTCGTGGGAGACGCTCGCCATCGCCCGTGGCCGGAGCCGGGAGATGGGAACCGAGGGCCTCATCCTCAAGCGCCGCGACTCGCCTTACGGCGTGGGGCGCACGCGCGGGGACTGGTGGAAGTGGAAGATCGAGCCGCTCACGCTCGACGCGGTGCTGATCTACGCGCAGCGCGGCCACGGCAAGCGCGCCAGCCTCTACACCGACTACACCTTCGGGCTCTGGAAGGACGGCGAGCTGGTGCCCTTCGCGAAGGCCTACTCGGGCCTCTCCGACGAGGAGATCCGCGGCGTGGACGCGTTCATCCGCAAGAACACGCTGGAGAAGTTCGGCCCGGTGCGCACGGTGAAGCCGGAGATGGTCTTCGAGCTCGCTTTCGAGGGCATCCAGCGCTCGGCGCGCCACAAGTCCGGTATCGCCGTGCGTTTCCCGCGCATGCTGCGCATCCGCTCCGACAAGAAAATCGCGGACGCCGATTGCGTCGAAAGCGCGCTGAAATTGCTGAACCAATCGGGGCCAGGCTCGACCCCACTTATTTACCTATAATCGGCCCCATGGCCACGGCTTCCCCGCCCCGCTCCTCGGTAGACCGCAAGCTCACGCTGCGGGAGGTGCTGGACTGGCTGGCCGAGGACGGGATGATCGTCAAGGAGGAGGGCGCGAAGCTCCTCCAGGAATCCCGGTACGCCAAGGGCAAGCACCCCCTCGTGACGATCGCCGAGGCGCGGCTGCGCGCTCCCAAGCCCCCGCACACGCCGCTGCAGGCCGAGAACCTCACGCAGTGGCTGGCGGCGCGGATGAAGCTGCCCTACTACCACATCGATCCGCTCAAGATCGACCTGAAGGCGGTCACGCAGGTGATGAGCTCCGAGTACGCCCAGCGCCGCGGCATCCTGCCCGTGGAGGTGGACGGCAAGGAAGTCACCATCGCCACCAGCGAGCCGCTGATGTCGGGCTGGGAGGCCGAACTCTCCCAGATGCTGCGCCTCAACATCAAGCGCGTGCTCTCCAACCCGACGGAGATCGAGCGCTACCAGGGCGAGTTCTTCAACCTCGCCAAGAGCATGAAGCGCGCGGAGTCCTCCGGCGTGGCGACCTCGGGGCTCTCCAACTTCGAGCAGCTGGTGGAGCTCGGCAAGGCCGGGCGCACGCTCGATGCGAACGACCACCACATCGTCCACCTGGTCGACTGGCTGTTCCATTACGCCTTCGACCAGCGCGCGAGCTACATCCACGTGGAGCCGCGGCGCGACGCCGGCGTCCTGCGCTTTCGGATCGATGGCGTGCTGCAGGAGGTCTACCAGGTTCCCTACTCGGTGCTGGTCGCGATGACCTCGCGCATCAAGATCCTCGGTCGCATGGACGTGGTCGAGAAGCGCCGTCCCCAGGACGGGCGCATCAAAACGCGCATGCCCGACGGGGAAGAGATCGAGCTGCGCCTTTCCACATTGCCCACGGCTTTCGGCGAGAAGGTGGTGATGCGGATCTTCGATCCCGAAGTGCTGATGCGCGACTTCAAGGACCTCGGGTT
>JBKJYC010000192.1:0-3482 GCA_046715885.1 Usitatibacter sp. | reverse complement strand
GCGCGCCGGTGCCGCTGATGATCGTCGCCGACCGGCTGCCGATGCAGGACGGCTTCATGCTCGCTTTCCGCGTGAAGCACCACCGCCACCTCGGCTCCACCATCCTCATGATGCTCGCCGCGCGCGGCAAGCCCGGAGATGCCATCGCCTGCCGCGAAAACGGCATCTCGGCGTACATGCGCTACCCCATCGGCGACCGGCAGCTGAACGAGGCCATCGTCGCCGTGACCGGCGCCTCGGTGGACGCCGACGAGACGCCGACGCTGGTCACGCGCCATTCGCTTCGCGAGCAGCGCAAGGGCGCCACCCTCCTGCTGGTGGACACGAACCGCGACAGCCAGATCCTCGCCTCGCACATCCTCGCCAAGCGCGACTGCAACGTGGTGGCGGCCCACGACATGGAAGAGGCCCTTGCCGCGCTCGAGCAGGATTTCTACGACCTGGTGCTGGTCGACCCGTCGGTCTCGGGCATGGGCGGCACGGACGCGGTCGCGAAGTTGCGCGCGGCGATCCCGCAGGGGCCGGGGAAGGTGCACCTCGTGGCCTGCAGCGTCGAACACACGCCGGCGTGGAGCGAGGCGCGCAAGTCCGAAGGCTACGACGCGACGCTGGGCAAGCCCTTCAACAAGGAACACCTGCTCGAAACCCTCGCCCGCCTGGGCAAGGCCGCCGACGAAAAATGAAGCCGCCTCTGGCTCGCGAAGCCGCCGGAGGTCATCACCTTGATCTCGGCGGTCGAAACGCAGCCGGCCAGCAGCTGAGCGGCCGGCGCCAGGGTCAAGAGACGCGCGAACTCGGAGCGCGATTCATCGAAGGCCTCCCGGGCAAGCGTCCGGGATACTGCGCCTAGATCCAGCCCGCGTTGCGCAGCCGACTGAAGATATAGACGTCGATGACCACCATGATCCCGAGCGCCATCGGGTAGCCGTACTTCCACTTGAGCTCCGGCATGTTCTCGAAGTTCATGCCGTAGACGCCCGCGATGAGCGTGGGCACGGCCACCAGCGCCGCGTAGGAAGCCAGCCGCTTCACGACCTTGTTGTCCTCGAGGGTGATCATCGCGAGGTTCACCGCCAGCGCGGTGGTGACCATGTCGCGAAGGCCGTCCAGCTGCTGGCTCACGCGCAGCAGGTGGTCGTAGATGTCGCGAAAGTATTCCTGGGTCCCCGAGCACACCTGCGGCACGCGCCCGCCGTAGAGCTTGTGGACCGCCTCGATCAGCGGCTCGACGGCGTGGCGAACCACCATCAACATGCGCTTCAGGTCGTAGAGCGACTCGATGTTGGCGCGCGAGGTGGAGGTGCCTTCGAAGATGCGCGCCTCGATCTTCTCCAGCTCCGCCTCCAGCGCATCGACCAGGGGGAAGTAACGGTCCACCACGTTGTCGATGAGCGCGTAGAAGACGAAGCCGGAGCCGTGCCTCAGCAGCTCGGGCTCGAGCTCCGCGCGCTCGCGCACCGCCTGGAAGCCATGCTCCGTGCCGCGGCGCACGGAGAGCACGAAGTTCTTCCCCACGAAGATG
This sequence comes from Usitatibacter sp., assembly GCA_046715885.1. GTDB lineage: Bacteria > Pseudomonadota > Gammaproteobacteria > Burkholderiales > Usitatibacteraceae > Usitatibacter. The sequence goes on along the minus strand of JBKJYC010000192.1, from coordinate 1,960 downwards.
CTGACCTCGCCGCACTTCAGCTCCTCGCCGCCGATCTCCACCGTGTGCAGCACCGCGAATATCTGGCTGCCGTACTCCTCGATCTTCGGGCGCTGGTGCCCGTGGCTCGCGTCCTCGACGGCGAGCGGGTGGAGCTCGAACTGCGCCGCCATCTCGTCCAGCTCTTCGGGCGAGGGCTCGTAGAGCGCGACCCAGACGAAGCAATCGGGCCGGTGGACATAGTCCGAGATCTCCTCCTTGCGGATGTCGCCGAGCTTCTTGCCGTTCTGGTACGCCACGCAATTGACGAGCATCGGGTTGTCCTTATCTTGCCGCGAGCAGCGCGCCGGCCAGCTCGGCGAACCCCGCGGAGCCGGGCGAGGGAGTGATCCATGCGGGGAGATCCTGCATCAGGTCGGCCATCGCCCGCACGTTGGCCACCCCCACCGAATCGGGAAAGAAGCGGAACATCGGCTGGTCGTTGGGAGAATCACCCACGAAGACGAACGCCTTCGGATCCCCGTCGAGGTCCACCCCGAAGTCTTCCCGCATCATCGTACGCGTCGTGGAAAGCTTGTCATAGCCGCCGATCCATCCGTTCACGTGGATCGAGCTCACCTTGGCAGTCAGGCCTTCGCCTTCCATGATCGAAACGATCCTTGCCACCGCCGCGCGCGGCAGGGGCGCCACGTCCTCGCAGAAGTCGATCGCGAGGTCGGCCTCGCGGTAGGGCTGGTCGGAAGCGACGGCGCTGCCCGGCACATCGCGGAGGATACGCCGCGCGATCGCGGCGAGGCGCACGGCGCGCCGTGCGCGCTCGGCATCCCCGGTCACGTAGCGCTTCACCAGCTTCCCGGCCCGCGCGTCGTGGCGGAACCAGAACGCCCCGTTCTCGCCCACCACCGCGTCCACCGGCCACATGCGCGCGATGTGGTCGCACCAACCCGCGGGGCGGCCGGTCACCGGAATCACCACCAGGCCCGCTTCGCGCAGCGCGGCGAGTGCCGAGTACGCCTCGGGCAGCAGGCGTCCGTGCGTGGTGAGCGTGTCGTCGATGTCGGTGAATACGCCGCGCACGCGCTTGCGCTCGAGCGCCGGGAATTCAGCGAGCGGCTTCAAGGTACCTCGCGACCGCGGCACGCTGATCCGGGTTCATGTGCAGGCCGGTCTTCGTGCGTCGCCACAACACGTCGTCGGCCGTGCGCGCCCACTCCTGCGCCCTGAGGTAGTCCACCTCGCGCGCGGTGAGCCCGGCGCCGAAATGCTCGCCCAGGTCCTCGAGCTGGCGCGCCTCGCCCAGGACCTGCGGCGTGCGGCTTCCGTGGCGACGGAGCACGCCTTCGACGAGATCGCGCGGCAGGCTCCCGTACCTCACGTGCATCGCGTCGCGGAAGGGATTGAAGCGCTCGATGTCTCCACCCGGCAGGGACTGCCTGGCGGTCCACTCGCCCTTCAGGCCGGGGAAGAACGGTCGCAACTTCTCCATCGCCTCCTCGGCCAGGCGGCGGTAGGTGGTGATCTTGCCGCCGAAGATCGAGAGCAGGGGCGCGGTGCCGGCATCGTGGTCCACCTTGAGCACGTAGTCGCGCGTGACCTCCGAGGGATTCGCCGACCCGTCGTCATAGAGGGGCCGCACGCCCGCATAGCTCGAGACGACGTCTTGCTGCGTGAGCGGCTTCTCGAGGAAGCGGTTGATGGCATCGAGCAGGTACTGCGTTTCCTCGGTGGAGATGCGCGCCGCGTCGCCGAGCTTCGCCACCGCCACATCCGTCGTCCCGACCAGGCTGAAGTCTTGCTCGTAGGGAATGACGAACACCACGCGGTCGTCCGCGTTCTGGAGGATGAGCGCGTGGTCCTGCGCGTGGACCCTGGGCACGATGATGTGGCTTCCCTTCACCAGCCGCACCTTCGCCGTGATCTTGTCGTCCGGGATGCGGTCCAATACGTCGGCGACCCAGGGGCCGGCCGCGTTCACCAGCGC
>JBKJYC010000191.1:0-3981 GCA_046715885.1 Usitatibacter sp. | reverse complement strand
CACCTGAGCCGTCCGGCGGCTACTGCCGCTGGATGAACTCGATCTTGTAGCCGTCGGGATCCTCGACGAAGGCGATCACCCTCGTGCCATGCTTCATCGGCCCCGCCGCGCGCGTGACCTTGCCGCCCTTCGCCATCACCGCCTCGCACGCCGCGTAGGCATCCGGCACGCCGATGGCGAGGTGGCCGAAGCCGTTCCCCAGGTCGTAGAACGGGGTCTCCCAGTTGTGGGTGAGCTCGATCACGGTGTGGTCGGCCTCGTCGCCGTAGCCCACGAACGCCAGCGTGAACTTGCCGTCGGGATAGTCCTTGCGGCGCAGCAGCTTCATGCCCAGGACCTTGGTGTAGAAGTCGATCGAGCGGTCCAGATCCCCCACCCGCAGCATGGTGTGCAGCATTCGCATGGTTGTCTCCTCAGAACGACCGGTAGAGGTGGTCGGTGGCCTCGAGCTGGTCGCGAAGCCGCCGGTGATCGGGGCAGAGGCGCTCGACCTCCGCCCAGAACTGCTTCGAGTGGTCCATGTGCCGCAAGTGCGCCAGCTCGTGGGACACCACATAGTCGATGAGAGCTCCCGGGGCTTTTACCAGCCGCCATGCGAGGCGGATCTCCCGGCGCGAGTTGCAGCTGCCCCAGCGCGCGGCCGCCGAGGAGAGGAACACGCGGGGCATCGGCAGGCGCGCGATCCGGGCGAGGGTGAACGTGCGCTCGGCCAGGTGGGCCAGCGCGGCGCGCTTGTACCACGCGACGACCGCGTGCCGAACGGCCTCGTCGGTCCGCTCGCGAACCTGCACGCGCAGCTCGCCTTGCGCCAGCTCCACGAGCACGCGCCCCGCGACGGCGGTCCGCAGCACGATCGCCTCGCCGAGGTAGGGGAGCGGGGTCGCGTCCGCCCAGGATGCGGCCGGCACCTGGCGTGCGCCCCAACGGGCGACCTTCTCCAGCACCCAGCGCTCGCTCTCGCGAACGTATGCCTCGATGCGCGCGAGTGGCACCGAGAGCGGCGCGCTCACGGTGAGCCCCGCGGCATCGACCTTCAGCCCGAGACCACGGCGGCCGCGGCGGCGCACCAGCAGGTAGTCCAGGTCCGAGCCGTTCAACTCGAGGCGCCTCCTGTCGCGCGAGACCAGCTCACGCGTCGGCATAGCGTTCCGGGTTCAGCATGCGCATCTGTCCCTCGATCCATTCCTCGACTTCGCGGTTGACGCTGGGAGCGTCGCGGCCCGCGGTGGCGATTGGCGGGCCGATCACGACCTTCACGGTCCCGGGATGCTTGCGGAACGCATAGCGCCCCCAATACTCGCCCGCATTGTGGGCGATGGGAACGATGGGCGTACCGGTCTTGGTGGCCAGGAGCGCACCGCCGATGCCGTAGCGCCCGCGCTTGCCCACGGCGATGCGCGTGCCCTCGGGGAAAATCGAGACCCACATGCCCTGAGCGATGCGTCGCGCACCCTGCTCCACGATCTGCTCGCGCGCCGACTGGCCGCTCGAGCGGTCGATGGCGATGGAGCGGATGCCCATCAAGCCCCAGCCCACGAACGGCAGCCACAGGAGCTCGCGCTTGAAGATCCAGCACTGGGGCGGGAACGTGCATTCCATGAAGAGCGTTTCCCACGCCGACTGGTGCTTCGCCATCAGCACCACGGGTCGCCCGGGCAGGTTTTCCATGCCACGCACTTCCCAGCCGATGCCGCAGCACCAGCGCGCGAGCTCCAGGATGAGGCGCGCCCACATCGCCGCGAGGAACCAGGCCGGGCGATAGCCGAAAAGGCCGCCAAGCGGAACCGCGATGCCGAACGGCGGCGTGACGAGCACCGAGAGGAAAATGAACAGCGCCGAGCGCAGCCCCGTCATGCGTGGGGGACGACGAGGTGGCGCACGGCTTCCGAGAGATCGTCGAACACGATCGTCTTGCGCGGCAGCCGGCCGTCGGACTGCGTCTTCCTGCCCTTGCCCGTGAGCACGAGGATCGGCTGCGCGCCGACGGCATCGGCGGCTTCGAGGTCGCGCAGCCCGTCGCCGATGCACGGCACGCCCTTCAGCTCGGTATGGAAGCGCAGCGCGATCTCCTCGAGCATGCCGGTGCGCGGCTTGCGGCAGCCGCAGTTCTCCTCGGCCGTGTGCGGGCAGAAAAAAAGCGCGTCGATGCGCCCGCCCTGGCGGAATACCAGCTCCATCATCTTGTCGTTGATCGCGTTCAACGTGGCCATGTCGAAGAGGCCGCGGCCGATGCCCGACTGGTTGGTCGCCACCGCGATGCGAAAACCGTTCTGGTTCAGCCGCGCGATCGCCTCGATGGAGCCGGGAATGGGCCGCCATTCCGCCGGCGTCTTGATGAACTGGACGCTGTCGAAGTTGATCACGCCGTCGCGGTCGAGTATGGCGAGCTTCATGGTCAGCTGGAGAGCTTCGAGATGTCGGCGACCTTGTTCATGACCTCGCCCAGCCGGGTGAGCAGCCCCAGGCGCGCGGCGCGCAGCTTCGGATCCTCCGCGTTGACGAGAACCTTGTCGAAGAACGCGTCGACGTCGGCGCGCACCCCCGCCAGGGCCGTGAGCGTACCCGCGTAGTCGCGCGCGTCGAACTTCTCGTTCACCACCAGCGACACCGCGGTGAGCGACTGCAGCAGGTTCTTCTCCTCGGGCAGCTCGAGCAGCCCCAGGTCCACGGCGATCGACGTCCCCGCCGACTTGCGAAGGATGTTCTGGATGCGCTTGTTGGCGGCCGAGAGCGCTTCGGCTTCGGGCAAGGTCCGGAACCTCCGCACCGCCTCGATGCGGTCCCACACCTGCTTCACGCGCGTCGGGTAGTCGCCCAGCACCGCCTCCACCTCGTTGGCGTCGAAGCCCTTGTCGCGCAGCATCGGGCGCAGGCGCTCGAGCATGAACTCGTGCACGGCACCCACGGTGTCGGCGCCGAGGCCGCCCGCCGCGAAGCCCGTGAAGGCTTCCTGCAGCAGCACGCGCAGGTCGAGGTCGCGCGCCTCGGGCTTTTCCGAAAGGATGCGCAACACGCCCAGCGCGGCACGGCGCAACCCGTAGGGATCCTTGTCGCCCGTGGGAGCCTGCCCGATGCCGAAGAGGCCCACCAGCGACTCCAGCTTGTCGGCAAGCGCCAGCGCGATGCTCACGTCGCCCGTGGGCAGCTCGTCGCCCGCGAAGCGCGGCCAATAGTGCTGCTCGATCGCGCGCACCACCGAGGGCTCCTCACCGTCGGCCTCGGCGTAGTAGCGCCCCATGACGCCCTGCAGCTCCGGGAACTCGCCGACCATGAGGGTCACGAGGTCGGCCTTCGCCAGCAGCGCGGCGCGATCGGCGTAGGGCATGCCCACCGCGCCTCGCGGCAGCAGCGCCTGCACGCGCGTGGCGAGCCGGCGCATGCGCTCGACGCGCTCGAGTTGCGTTCCGAGCTTCGCGTGGTACACGACCGCGCCCAGCTGCGGCACGCGATCGGCGAGCCGGGTCTTGCGATCGGTGTCGAAAAAGAACCGGGCATCGGCCAGGCGCGGGCGCACGACCCGCTCGTTGCCCTGCACGATGTTCGCCGGGTCGGCCAGGCGCATGTTGCTCACGAGGAGGAAACGGTTGGTGAGCTTGCCGGCCGCGTCGAAGAGCGGGAAGTACTTCTGGTTCTGCCGCATCGTGAGCGTGAGGCATTCCGCGGGGACGGCAAGAAACTCCGCCTCGAACCTCCCCGCGTACACCGCCGGCATCTCCACCAGCGCGGTGACCTCGTCCAGCAGCGCTTCGATGCCCTCGCGCGCCCCCAGGCTGCAAGCCTGCTTCGCGGCCAACGCCTCCAGCTGCGCGAGGATCTCGGCGCGGCGGCGCGCGAACGAGGCGATGACCGCGCCCTCCTCGGCGAGCGCGCGCTCGTAGTCGTCGGCGCGCGCGAGCTCGATGCGCTTCGCCCCCTGGAATCGATGGCCGCTGGTCACCCGCCCCGCGTCCAGGCCCAGGGCCTTCACCGCGACAACATCGC
>JBKJYC010000190.1:0-4610 GCA_046715885.1 Usitatibacter sp. | reverse complement strand
CCAGTACGGCGCCGCGGCGCCTCATCGCGACGCGACGGCCGTCTTTGCGCGCGCAATTTCGGGACGGGTTCCATCTCCCTTCGCGGACAGCGCCACGAGCTGCCGGTAATACTTCGCCGCAGCAGCCTTGTCTCCGGCCGCGTCGGCCGCGACGGCCGAGCCGTACAGATTGCGAAAGCGGTTGGGCTCACGAACCTGCGACGCCTCGAACTCCGCGAGCGCCTGTTTCGGCTGCTTCACTTCGAGCAGCATGTCGCCGAGCAGCTCGCGAGCCGGCAGGATGCGTCCCGGCGTCACGATGTGCTACTCGTTCCGGTCTTCGAGATCGGCGGCGGCACGCATGAGCTTCACGGCCTCATCCTGTTTTCCCTGGGCGAGTGCGATCCAACCGGCGGCGGCCAGGCGCTGGATCTCCACCTCGGTCGCCCAATAGTTGTTCTTCGCCGCTTCGAGCTTCTTGTGCATCTCGCCCAGCGCCTCGGCATCCTTTTGCGCGGCTGCCACATCCCCGCTGCGTGCCGCTCCGATCGCGCGCGCGAAGTGGGTGATGGCCTGCACGAAGGGGAAGGTCGTCGCAGCGACCGGCAGCTGGCTCGCCTCCTTCCACTGCCCGCGCTCGACGGCGAGGCGCGCCGGCATCGCGGCGATTGCGTAAGGCGCGACGAATCGCGGGGTGATCCCCGTCACTTTCATGATGTCCTCCGTAAGGCGCCGGGCATCCGCATCCTTCCCGAGCTGAAGGCTCGCGTAGACCAGGTAGTCAACCGCGTGGTAAGCCTCGTCGGGCTCGTTGCCCTTCTTCGCGACATCCCTCGAGCGCAAGTTGGCGGCGACCGACTCCTCCCACGATCCGACGCGCGTGAAGATGTGCGAAGGCATGTGCAGCGCGTGCGGCGCGGCGGGCGCGATGCCGGCATAGCGCCGCGCGGCGTCCAGACCCTTGCTCGCGATCGGCGGCGCGTCGTAGCTGTGGATCAGGTAGTGCGCCACACCCGGATGGTTGGGATACTTCTTGAACTGCGGCTCGAGGATCGCCGCGGCCTTGAGATAGGCGGAGTAGGTCTGGTCGGCCTGCGACTGGGTACCGGCCCGATAAAGGGCGTAGAAGATCTGCGCCTCGTCATCCTGGGGGTAGCGTTGGGCCAGCTTCTCGAAAGCCTCCGCCCTCGCGGCCTGGCGCGCGCGCTCGCCGCGATTGGCCCAATCTTCGTAGTAGGCCGAGACCGCATCGATGTAGTCGCGCTCGCGCTGCGTTCCCGCGCGCACCTTGCGCGCTTCCTCCAGCGCCGCGGTCGCCTTCTTCGCGCCCGCCGGAGAGGCGCCTTGGCCTGCGAGGGGATTGCTCATCAGGATCGAGGCCAGCCCCCAGGCCGCGATGGCGCATTGCGGATCCTCGGCGAGCACTTCATCGAAGGTCTTCTCGCCCGCGCTGTACCAGAAGGAATGCAGCATCGCCACGCCGCGCTCCAACTTCGGCTTCACCTTCTCGCTGCAGGAGTTGGCGAACGAGACTTTGCCCAGCCGCCCGGAAGGGGCTTCGCCCTCGTGCGACTGCGCGGCGGCTGCGACCAGCAGGAGGGACAGGGTAACGGGAACGAGCCAGGCGGGGTTCTTCATGTTGCTCTCCGAAAGGGGTGGGACAACCCGACAGGTTGCGCCCTCGCACTGCCAGAGTCAATTTGCGGGTGGCGGGGCTGCTGTGCGCAGAGGCGGGAATGCGCGCCATTTTTCTGCTCGCACTGTTGAGTCCGGCCCGCAAGAACATGCTCGCCCCGGAGGTGACCGAGACCGGCGTGGCCGTGGCGCGCAGCGGCAAGACCGGGCGCTACTACGCGGTGCAGATGTTCGGCCGGCCGAGGGTCAATGGGCGAAGCGGCCGATAGGCTACCTTTCGAAGAGACCCAGATGGTTCGACATCGCCCGGAAGTCCTCGGGCGCCTCGCGCTCGAAGGCAACGCGGGCACCGCTGCGAGGGTGCGCGAATCCCAGCGTCCGTGCATGAAGCATCGTGCGCGGAGCTTCGATCAACGCACCGGCGTAGTCGCGGACATAGACCCGATCGCCGACCACGGGATGGCCCAGCTCCGACAAATGGATCCGGATCTGATGCTGCCGACCGGTTTCGAGACGGCACTCGACCAGGGTCGCCCCCGATAGCGCAGCGATCGGCCGCACGTGCGTGACCGAGAGCCGGGCATCGGCGGGTGGATCGCCCCGGGCACGCCGAAAGTGCCCGTGCGAGCCGCGCAGTCCATCGCCGCGATCGAGGACGAGATGGGTCTCCACGCGAGCCTCGGAGACTGTGCCGTGCGCGATGGCGTGATAGACCCTCTCGATGTCGTGCGCGCGAAACTGCGCCGCCAGCACGCGCTTCGCCTCCGCGGTTCGCGCAAAGACCATCACGCCGCTCGTGTCCTTGTCGAGGCGATGGACGACGCCCATCCCCGTGTCCTTGCCGCCAGCCATGCGCCGCAGCAACGTGCGGGTGTGTTCGGCGAGCGTGTCCTTGTTGCCCGGCTCGTCGGCGACGCTCAGCAGGCCGGGGGGTTTGTCGACGACGACGAGGTCGCTGTCGAAATACACGACGGCACTCCTCGCAAGGGGACCCTTTGGGAGCTTGGGTCCGTGTGCATCGACCACAACGACCGCATCGGGCGAGATGCGCGTCGCCGGGTCCAGGCAGCGCTCGCCGTCAACCGTGACCCGCCCCTCGCTGCACAAATTGCGCGCGCGCGACCATGGAACGCCGGTTCGTTCGCGAACGACAGCGGCTACGGTGGGCGTGGATGGTTTCGACAAACGCGTCAGGCCGCGGGCTCCTTTCCGGGAACATGGCGGCCGGATAAGGCCGTGTCAAGCTAGGCGGGCTGGGGCGCGGGCTGGGTGCGCAGGTCCTGGATGAGCTTTCCGGAACGCGGAATGTCGGCCTCGTGCGGTTGGTCGCGCCAGGCTTCGCGCAATGCCGCGTCGTACCACTGCTTCATGCCCCCCAGGGCGAGCAGGCGCTTCACGTAGAGGGCGGCGGGTTGCGGCAGCGGGAGCCCGTAGGACTGAACGCGGAACGCGACCGGGCAGAAGAACGCGTCCACCGCGGAGAATTTCGCGCCGGCGAGGGACGGCCCGCCGAAACGCTGCAGGCCCTCGGCCCAGAGCGCCGACAAGCGTTCGAGCTCCTTGCGCAGCGGCTCCGACATTTCGTGGAGCTTCACGCGCACCCCGCAGTTCATGGAGCAGATGTCGCGCAGCACCGGGAAGCCGCTGTGCATCTCGGCAGCGGCGCACCGTGCCCACGCCCTCGCCTTCGTGTCCTCGGCCCAGACGCCGGGATGGCGCTCGCCCAGGTAATCGGCGATGGCGAACGTGTCCCAGATCCTCTCCGCGCCGTCGTGCAGGCACGGCACCTTGGCGCTCGGCGAGAAGCTCGTGAACGCCGGGTAGCCGGGCTCGTTGAACGGGACCAGGCGCTCCTCGAAGGGGATGTCCAGCTCCCTCAGCAGGATCCAGGAGCGCAGCGACCAGGAGGAGTAGTTCTTGTTGCCGATGTAGAGGGTGTACATGGCGCGATCATAGGGCCCGGCCCGGCCGCGGCCAAACGAAAAGAATTGCTGCTCCTTGTGAGCAAGGTTCCCAAGGACAAGCGAAAACGCGGGGCAGCTCCCAGCGCGTGATCAGGCCGACCAGGTCCATGAACCACGGACTACGTGGGGAGAGCTCTCTTCAGCAATGCGCCCACGACGATCATGCTCGGAATGATGGATCCGCCGAAGCGCCCGAGCGCATCGCCGATGCCGGGATCGGGCGCGGGTGGCGCGGACATTTCGCGCACCAGCGCGTCGGCGGCCGTGTCCATCGCTGCGCGAATCGACGCCACGCTGCGCTCGATCGAGCGGTCGTCGAAGCGCGGCTTGAGCAGCGTCACCAGGAGTGCCACGAACTGCGGCCGGTGGGCGAAGTGGCGATAGAGGCTTGGCACCACGCGCGTACCGGCAAGGGCGCTGGCCGGCGTCACCAGGTCCAGCAGATCCGCGACCGCTTTCGGCATGGCGGCCACGTCGACCATCGGCACCAATGGCCCGGGCGCGGCAGGTGGCGTCCACGACCGTGGCGAGGGCGGCTCCACGGCGCGAGCCCCGCCCAGCATCCGCGCGAGGCAGGACACCGAGAGCAGGTTTTCGGGATTGGCGAGGTTGTAGGCATCCGCGACGACATGGATCTCGCGTAGCGCCACCTCGTCCACGCCGAGTGCCGCGAGCGCCTCGCGCGGCATCGGCAGGATTTCCGGCAGCGGGGCCGCGCGCGCGATGCGCCACGCTTCCTCCTGCAAGCGGCCGGCCCGCCACGAGGGACCGATGGCACCCCACGCCCATTCGAGCCCGCCCGGGAGCGTGGCGAGGTGACGGAAGATGAGTGCGACCATCGGCACGGCCCCGAGGCGTTTCATCTCCCCGTAGATCCGCGCCTTCTCTTCCGTGGCGTCGCGCTCGGTGAGCTCCGGGAGAAGTGCCACCTACTGGACCCGGATGTTGTTGCGGCGCGCGACCTCGCCCCACGTGGCGTACGTCTGCTTGAAGAAGGCGATCCACTGGTCGCGCGGCATGTTGTCGATCGCG
>JBKJYC010000189.1:0-5392 GCA_046715885.1 Usitatibacter sp. | reverse complement strand
GCCGCGACCGGCCGCGCACCACCAGCCGCGGCGACTCGTTTTCCGCCCCCGTCCCCGAATGATTCAGAAGCCGCGCAGGAGAGGGGGAATGGCGAGGAACTGCAGGCCGGCGATCAACACGGCGAGCACGATGGCGACGAGCAGGACAACCGCGATATAGGCGAAGGACTGGTTCTCCGGCGTCTTCATCAGGATCGGCAGGCCGAGGTAGAGCAGGTACAGGCTGTAGAGCCCGCCCACGACGCTGAGGATCGCGACCCAGGGCACGATCTTGAAAGCGCCCGCGAGCCAGGCCGCGGTGGGCGCGAAGGCGGCCACCTTCATCGCCTGGATGAAGTTCTTCTCGCCGCCGAATGCGGGCGCCATCGCATCGATGAGGATGGCCAGCAGGTAGACGCAGGCCAGCGTGAGGGCATAGGTGATCACGAGCTGCGTCAGCCCATAGGACATCGGAGCGCGCACCTCATCGATGCCGACCACCGCGTATCCGATGAAGTTGGCCAGCGCCGGGATCGCGGCGAGGATCATCACGTAATTGGTGAACAGCTCCTGGACCGTTTGCGGTTCGGAGGCGATCACTTCCCACTCGGTCTTCGGCGTGAGCAGTATTTTTTGCACGCGCTCGACGATGTTCATGAAGGATTCCCGCGAGTAGAAAAGGACCGGCGCGAGTATAGCGCCTCAGGCCGCGACGATCTGCTCGATGCGCGCGAGCATGCGCCGGCGTTGCTCCGCGGGCGACCATGACGGATAGCGTGCCGCGAACGCGCGGGCGCGAGCGGTGAACGATGGATCGCCGAGCATTCGATCGAGCACCGGCGACACGGATGAAAGCTCGCGGATGGCCAGCCCCGCGCCGAGCTGCTCGATGCGCAGCGCCGTGAGGTGCTGCTCGTATTGCCCCGGGATCATCAGCTGCGGGATGCCCGAGGCGACGGTGCCGCCCGCGATGTCCCCGGCATGGCTTACGACCAGGTCGCACTCCGGCAGCAGCCGGTCGAGGCGCACCATCCCCTCGGGCAATCGCATTTTCGGACCGGCGTGCGCATTGCGGCGTGCGTGATCCAGCGCGGGCACGAAGGCCACGACCGAATGGTTGCGCGCGCGCAGGCCTGCGAGCATCTCATCGAGCATCGCGTGCCGTGGCTGCACGTACACCAGCACGCGTTTCCCCGGCCCCGCAGGCCAATCCAGCGCGCGCCCGGTCTCCACCGAGAACCTTGGCCCCCACCACGCAGACACGGGTCGCCCGCCGTAGTGGTCCAGCTCCGGGAACGTGCACAGGAAATCCTCGTCGGCCTCGAACTGCTGGGCGAGGCGCTCGAGCGGTGCCGCTCCACGGCCCCAGAGCACGGCATTCACCGTCGAGAGAACTTCCGCATCGAGTTGCGCCAGGCGCGCGGGGTCCACCGGCCGGTCGATGCGAAACTGCGGCAGCGGCGTCGTGCGCGGCGGCGTGAAGAAGCCGTTTCCAAAGGTCACGCGCTTGGCTCCGATCGTCCTCGCCGCGAGCAGGGCCGTGGGTGCGAAGTCGGCCACGACCAAGTCGGGCTTCCAGGTTTCCCAGTGCGCATGCCAACCATCGAACAGGCCGCCCAGCGAATCGGCATTGGCGTATCCATAGCCTTGCAGAATCTGCGCGTAGCTGAGCGGCGTCACGCCCGGCGGCAATCCCTCGGTGGGCGCGCGCGGCGCCTGGAACACCTCCAGAGATCCTATTTCGGGAAGGAAACGCAGGGGGCCCAGGTCGCGCAGGAAAAGGCCGACGGTGTGGCCGCGCTCCTGCAGCCTTGTGCCGAGGCGGGCGAGCGCGGTTGCGTGGCCCAGGGAGAGACCGAGCTCCCAGGCGAGGGCGATGCGCGCCGCGCTCACGCGCGGCGAAGGGTCGAAGCTATGGTCCGCATCCCGAGCGCCCACCCAGGCGCGGGACCACCAGGCTGCTCGCGCGGCATCCGGTTCCGGAAAGGGCGACGCGGTTGGGGCTGTTCTCCGCGTTGCTGGTGATGGTCAGAGCCCCGAAGCGCACGCCATAGGCCGTGGGCCGCGCGGCGACACGGGCCTCGCAAGTCGTGAGCGGCGCGAGCGGGCCGGTGCAGCTGTGCGAAAGAATCACGAAGTCGGCGCTGGCCACCAGGCTGTCGAAGACCGCGGGCGTTCTGCCGACGTTGCGAACGGTCACGAGCTGGGACTCGCCGGTGGTTCCGAACGCGCGGTTGCCGTAGCCGATCTCGATCGGCGTCACCTCGAGGAACGCGGAGTCGCGCGGCTGCGTGATGCCACGCAGGGGAATGGTGCGCGAGCCGCCCGGCGCATTCGAGACTACTGTGAGCGTGCCGTCCGTGACGCCCAGCGTCGGCGATGAGAAGCCGATCACGAGGTCGCACGACGAACCCGGCGCGAGCGTCGTCGGACATTCGCTGAGGAGCGTGAAGGGCGCACCGGAGATCGAGATGCTGGTGAAGGTGAGGGGGGCCAGCCCGGTGTTGGAAAGCGTGACGCGCTGGCTCGTCGGCGGGCGGCCGAGCGTGTAGGGAAGGTCGACGCCGGACGGCATTCCGAGCACCGGCGAGACCGTGCCCGTACCAATCAGCGCAGCCGTGGTCGCAGTTCCCCCCGCGGGTTGGACCACCAGGTTGCCCGTCAGCAACCCCGCCGCGTTGGACGCGAACACGACACCCAGATCGCACGAGGACGCGGCATTGAGCGTCGGCCCGCAGCTCGATGCGACGATCCCGAACGGGCCGTTGGTCGTCGCGCTCAACGCGGTCGGCGTGGCGTTAGGATTCTGCACGGTGAAGAAAACCGGCGCGGACTGCGTTCCAACCGGCACGTTCCCGTAATCGTAGGAGCTCGGCAGGATCGTCAGCGTGGCCGCAGGGACGCCGTTGCCCGTGAGCGCGATGGTGCGCGGGCTTCCAATCGCGTTGTCGCAGACCACGACGTTCACCGACTGTGGACCGATCGAGGTCGGGCTGAAGCTGGCGGTAAGGGTGCAGGAGGTGCCGGGGTTGTAGGGCTGGAACGGGACGCAATCCGTCATGCACGTGAACTCGGCGCCGCCGTAGCAGATCGGGCCGCCGTAGCACGAGCCCGTGGACATCTGGCTGATCTGGTAGGCGCTCGTCCCGCTGCTCTGCAGGGTGGACGTGATGCTGGGGCTGGTGGTGTTGATGGGGACGTTGCCGAACGTGAGGTTGGCGGGAGACACGATCACCGCCGGCAATCCCGTCTTGGCGACGATGGGCGAGAACTCGGAAGTGTCCTGCGTGGACACGCGTCGTGCGGCCATGGAAATGAAATCCACCGAACCGGTCAGCAGCGTGCTCGGCGTGAGGGAATCGCCGTTAGCGTCGGTAGCGAGGGGCTGGGTGCTGAGGTAGGTTGCGCCTCCGGGGATGCCCGGGCCGGAGTTCGAGTAGAAGTCGAGATCGAAATTGGCACCCGGCGTGCTGTTGAAGGTGAAGAAGACCCTCGTGTTCGGTCCCTCCGGCGTGACCAGGGAGATCACCGGGAAGTTCTGGCGGTTGTTCGGGCCGGTGTCGGGATCCTGGGGATCGTTGGGAACAGGCCCGCCGTACATGTCGAGCGTCACGTTCTTCACGGTGTTCGCCGTGATCGAATTGTTGGTCATGCGCACCGACACCCCGGAAGCCACATGCACCCCGAAGGTGGTGTTGTTCAGGATGGAATTGTTGACGATGTCGACGAGCGCCGCGGAGTTGTCGGTGCGGATGCCGGTCTGGTTGGGCACCACGCCGCCGAAGGTGCCGATCCCGATCAGATTGCCGGTAATGAGGCCGGGGGTCGCGAACAACCGGACACCGTCGAACGAGTTGCCCGAGATCACGTTGCCGTTCAGCTGCATCAGGGCAGTGTTCTGCATGTTCACGCCGATGCCGTTTGGCTGCGCCCCATTGCCGTCCGGGGTCGTGCCGATGAGACTGTTGACGACGTTTACCGTGTTGGCGTTGACGGCGTTGACGCCGAATATCGTGTTCGCGTGGATGTAGTTGCGGTCGCCTGCCGACGTGTTGCCGATCAGGGCCGTGCCCGACGCCAGTACCTTGACGCCTTCCGAGTTGCTGGAGAAGGTGTTGCCGAAGACGTTCATGTTCGAGCCGCAAAGGCCCGCGCTATTGCCGCCCGCGGTGAAGCCCGTGAAAAAGATGCCGCGCACGGTCAGGGCGCCGCCGTTCACCACATTCTGGGCAAACGCGATTCCGCACGAGCCCGGCGCCGTCAGCCCCGAGCCGTCGAGGAGAATGCCGAAGGTGCCGTTGAATCCGGTGGGATCGGAATTCGGCACCGATCCGGGCTGCGTCGTCGCGTCGATCGTCGGGCTGTAGGTGCTGCCGGAGCAGAGCAACTGGGGCAGTGGGTTGGTGGCGCTGGGGGCAGGAGAGCCGATGCCGATGAACGTCGGGCTGGTGCCGATCGCGAATGCGATGACCGGGGTGGAATCGCTCGTGCAGTTCGCATTCGCATCGACGATCGCCTGGCGCAGCGTGCCGGTGCCCAGGCCGGGCGTCGGATTGTTCCCCGAGTTGTCGAGGCCGTTGGTGACGGTGTAGGTGATCGCCTGGGCCGGTATCGGGAGCAGGGCGGCGGCGATGGCGGCCACGAGCGGGGCCTGGCGGAAACGGCGGGTCGCGAAGTGGGGGCGCATGCGTTGCTCCTGAGAGGGACCCACGCGCTGCCCTGTGGCAGGCGGAGTGCCACCCACAGGCTAGTCGCCCGGGCACGCTAAATCAACGGATTATTCCGCATGTAACGCGCTGACTAGAGCACGACCAGGTTGTCGCGATGGATCAGCTCGGGCTCGGCCAGGTAGCCCAGGGTGGCCTCGATTTCCGAGGTCGGTTTGCGCAGGATCCGGGCGGTGTCGGCCGCGCCGTAGTTCACCAGCCCGCGGGCGATTTCGCGCCCGTCGGGAGCGAGCACGCTCACCAACTCGCCGCGCCCGAAATGGCCCTCGACGGCCGTGGCCCCGATGGCGAGCAGGCTCTTGCCATCCGTCACCAGCGCCTTGACGGCGCCTGCGTCGAGCAAGATGCGCCCCGCGGGCTTCATGTGGTCCGCGAGCCATTGCCTGCGCGCCGCGATGGGCGCGGTGCGGGCGGCCAGCAGGGTGCCGATGGCCTCGCCCGCGAGCAGCCGCGAGAGCACGTCGGGCTCGCGACCCGAGGCGATGGCGGTGTGCGCGCCGCTGCGCGCGGCGCGCTTGGCCGCGAGCACCTTCGTGATCATGCCGCCGCTGCCGAGGTGGGAGCCGACGCCACCGGCGAGCGCTTCCAGCTTCTCGTCGCCGGCGTGTGCGTGTGCGATCAGGGTCGCCGCCGAATCCTTGCGCGGATCGGCCGAGAAAAGTCCGGTCTGGTCGGTGAGGATCACG
>JBKJYC010000188.1:0-9213 GCA_046715885.1 Usitatibacter sp. | reverse complement strand
GCCGTGAGTTCCGCAGCCGCCGGTCATTTTCGGTTCCGGAGGGGACCGCGAGTGTCAACGACGCGGCATGGCGAGCAGGCTGGACCTTCCTCGACCGCCGGGCTCGTCACTTCGGACGGTGGACATTCCCCGCCACAGGCGTCGAGGCTTTACCTACCCGCCCCAACTCTTGAGGTTGAGAAACTCGCGCCGGGTCTTGGGCCCGTAGGTGACGAAGGCCGGGTCGGCGCGCTCCGCGCGGTACTCGGCGCGCGCAATAGCCACCTTGTCCCCGCGCACGTGCTTGTCGTGGACATCCTTGGGCACGGGATAGATCTTGAGCGCGTTCAGCCCGAACACCTTTGCACGCAGGGCCGGTGTGATCTCGACGTAGCCATGCTTCGCACGCAGCTCCGGTGAGATCTGGAACGTGCGCCACGCCTGGATCTGGTCCTGCGGCGAGCCGTACCAGATCGAATCGGTGCCCCACACGACGTTGTCCTGCCCGCAGTGCTTGAAGAGTTTGCCGAGCGTGTGCGCGGCGGTGTCGGGATCGCGCATCGCGAAACGCCAGGTGGAGCCGAGCTCCGCGTACACGTTCGCGTTCGGCTGGATGCCGTTCTCCTGCAGGCTGGTGACGAGCGCGTCGATGCCGTCAGTACGCCTCGGATCGTAGGGGCCTTCCTTCTTGTCGGCGACGAAGCCCGAGTGGTAGAGGAGGAAGTTGACGTCGGGGTAGCGCTTGGCCACGCGGCCAATGTCCACGCAGGTCGAATGCTCGTAGGAGCGTGGCCCGAACGGCAGGCCCTTGTGGATGGCGATGTTGCGGACTCCGAGCTTGCGCGCCTTCTCGATCAACGCGATGCCGGGCTCGTCGTCCATGAAGAAGCCTTTGCCGTCGGGACCCCATTGGGTGTAAGTCTTCCAAGCCGAGACCTTGTGGCGCGCGGCGAGCGCGTCCATGGCGTCGAGGTCGCCCTTCTGGTTTGGGTTCACGCGGCCGTGGATGTAGAGACGGTGCGTGCCCTGCAGGCGCTCGACGATCCGCGCCGTGGCCTCGGCCTCCTCGATGGTCAGCGACTCGCTCTCGCGCGTGGATGGAACGAAAGACAGCACCATGAGGTCGGTGTCCGAGTCCATGAACACGTCCTTCACGAATTGATCGGGGCCGACGCATTTCAAATAGTCGTGATCCCCGGGGCCCTGGTGCACCTTGCACTCCGGGCGCGACGTGGCGAAGCCCAGCGGCTTCGCACCGGCGGGCAGGCGCTTGAGCCATGCGCCCGTCGGGTTCACGAAATGGCCCTGCCCGTCGAAGATGAACTCGGCTCCGTCCACCGACGAGCGCGCGAGCTGCGCGTCGAGCGCGGCCTCGGACGCAATGTCGTAGAAGCCACCGGTCCTCCCCGCGCGCGCGTACGCCGCGTTCATGCCCAGGAGTGTGCTCGCCACTCCGCAGGCGGAAACCAGGAAGCTGCGGCGGTCGAGGCCCAGGCGTTTCGCGTTGGCGCTCGCCGCTTCGAACGCGAGGTGATGGGCCTCGTGATGCACGGCCTCCAGCGGGATGGGCGCGAATTCGCCGTTCGTCGCCGTGTCGAGCTTGACCGGCAGCCTCAGGCCCTGGGGATCGTTCTTGTAGCGCATGGTTGCCTCCCATGGGGACAGTCCCCACCGATTCTAGTGGGTCCGCCCGCGGATTTCCCCGTCGATGAGCTTCAGGGCGGCGTCGAGGAGCGCGTTGTATCGCTTGCGCTCGCGCGCGATCGATTCCGGGGTCCATTCGTAGAAGCCGCGACCGGCCTTGATGCCCACGTGGCCGGCGGCGACAAGGTCGCGCAGCACGCGCGCCGGCTCCTTGTTGTCGGCGAGGTCGGGATAGATCGTGGCCGCGGCGGCGCAATGCACGTCCAAGCCCGCGTGGTCGCGCTGCATCACCGGCCCCACCGCGATGTAGCGGAAGCCGAAGCTGAAGCGCACCGCGAGATCCACGTCCTCGGGCGTGGCGACCCCCGATTCGATCAGCGCGTAGGCCTCCCGGCACAGCGCGTGCTGCAGCCGGTTGGCGAGGAAACCGGGCACGTCCTTCTTCACCTTCACCGGCACCTTGCCGGTGGCGCGCATGAAATCGCAAAGCTCCTCGCCGCGCCCGCCATCGCTGGCGTCCGAATACACCACTTCCACCAGGGGCACCGAGTGCGCGGGCATGAAATAGTGCAGCCCGAACATCCGCTCGCGCGTGGTGAGCCCGGCGCCGATGCGTCCGATCGGGATCGCGGAGCTGTTGCTGGTGAGCAGCGCATCCGCGGGCGCCCGCCGCACCAGCTCCCCGAAGAGCGCGCGCTTGGCCTCGAGCTGCTCGGGAATCGCCTCGATCACCACTTCGACGCGCGCCCAGGGAATGGCGTCGAGCGACGCGTGCAGGGCGACGGCGGGCAGGTAGCCGCTCAGGGCCTCCCGACGCGCGGCGGAGGGCTCGACAAGGTGCGTCTCGCAGCCCGCGCGCTCGAGCGTCAGCGCGATGTCCGCGCCCATGGTTCCGCCACCGATCACGACGCTGGTCTTTCTGTGTCCCACGGCAAGCCTCCGATTTCCCGACGGGGGGATTTCATCACAGTAGAATGTCCGCCGTCTCCTCCGATGAAGATCCGCTCCCACCTCGTCCTGCTGGTGTGCGCCGCGATGCTCCCCGTGCTCGTCTTCGCGGGCATCGTAGTGGCCACGCTCTGGGAGCAGCAACGCACCGCGGCCGCTCAATCCTACCTGGGCCACGTGCGCGCCCTGGCGCTTGCGCTCGACACCGAGATCGAGGCCTCCACGCGCCGACTCCAGGGCCTCGCCACGGATTCGGACTTCGACCTGTCGCCGGAAAGCCGGTTCGTCGGCCGCGCGCGTCGGGTTTTGGCGACGCAGCCCTCCTGGTCGGCGATCGTCGTGGTCGATCCCGAGAAGAAGGTAACGGTGGCCATCCGCCCGACGGTCTTCGATCCCACCGGCGCCTTCGTCGACGAGGCCCTGTTGCGCACCGCCCTCGAAACGGCCCGGCCTGCGGTTTCCGGCTATGTGCGCCTTCCCGGCAGCGGCGAAGGGGCCACGCAGATCGCGTTCCCTCATCTGCAGGGAAACGCCGTCACGCGCGTCGTGATCGCCACCATCGATGCCGCGAGGTGGGTGCAGCTTATCGGCGCGGTCGCCATTCCCCCGCGGGCCACCGTGACCCTGATCGACACCAAAGGCACGATCATCGCGCGCACGCTCGACCACGAACGCTGGTCCGGCAACTCCGCTTCCGCCGGCTTCCTCAAGGCGGTCGCCGATTCCCCCGAAGACAGCACGTTTCGCAACACCGGGCTGGACGGCGTCCAGTTCCAGTCGGCGCACAAGCGCGCACGCACGGCCGGTTGGACCATCGGCATGGGCGTCCCCGCCAGCGCTGTCGAGTCTGCGCTGATGGGCCCCACGCTCGGCATGGTGGCGGTGGGCCTGCTCGCCACGCTACTCGCGATTGCCGCTGCATTTTTCCTCGGCCGCCGCATCGCATTGCCCGTGGCCCAGTTGGCCGAGTCCGCCAAGGCCCTCGCGCGCGGCGAAGTGCCGCAAGTCGACGACAAGCGCCATATCAGGGAGGTCGAGGGAGCGAACCGCGCGTTCGCCGAGGCCGCGACATTGCTGCGCGAGCGCCAGGACACGGCAAGCGAGGCGCTCGCGCGCGAGCGCCAGGCGCGCTCACAGGCCGAAGGCGCCAGCCGCGCGAAGGACGAGTTCCTCGCCATGCTGGGCCACGAGCTGCGCAATCCCCTGCACGCGATCACCGCCGCCATGTCCGTCCTGGAACGCGTCGACTCGCACAGCGAGCATGCGCTGCGCTCGCGCGGGATCGTGACGCGCCAGACGCGGCACCTCACCGACCTCGTGGACGACCTGCTCGATGTCGCGCGCGTGACCTCCGGAAAGATCGTCCTCGACCGCCGCGTGGTGGACCTCGGCACCATCGTACGGCGCTCGATGGCGATCCTCGAGGAGGCGGGCCGGTTCGCCAAGCACCCGGTGGCCGTGGAGGTGGGCGAGGCGTGGATCTCGGGCGACGAGACGCGCATCGAGCAGATCGCCGTGAACCTGCTCGAGAACGCCGTCAAGTACACGCCGGCCGGCCGGGCCGTGCGGGTGCGAGTGGCCGCGGAGGGCGGCGAGGCGGTGTTCGAGGTGACCGACGAGGGCGAGGGAATCGCACCCGATCTCCTGCCGCGCATCTTCGAGCTCTTCATCCAGGGCGAGCGCACCCTCGATCGCGCGCAGGGCGGCCTGGGCCTCGGCCTGACGCTGGTCCGCAACCTGGTCGAGCTGCACGACGGCCGTGTCTCGGTGCAATCCGAAGGAGTGGGAAGGGGCGCGCGCTTCGTCGTGCGCCTGCCGCGAGTGAAACCGCCGGAGCGATTGGAGGCCGTGAAGCCGCCGTCGCCGCCGGGAGCGAAGGCGCACCGCGTGCTGGTCGTCGAGGACAACGCCGACGCCGCGGAGACGCTTCGCACGCTGCTGTCGTTGAGCGGCCACGACGTGCATGTCGCCAGCGACGGCCCCACGGGCGTGGCCCTCGCGCACTCCTTGCGGCCCGAGGTCGCGCTCATCGATATCGGGCTGCCGGGATTCGACGGCTTCGAGGTGGCGCGGCGGCTGCGCGCCGCGCCGGGCGGAGACGCGATCCACCTGGTGGCCCTGACGGGCTACGGCCAGCCCGAGGATCGCCGGGCGGCGAGCGCCGCCGGGTTCGACGCGTTCCTCGTGAAGCCCGTGGACCTGGGCGCGCTCACCGGGATCTTCGCCCGGCTCTGAATCAGCGGCGGTTCTTGTTCCACCAGAGGATCGCACCCCCCGCGAGTGCCGCGGCGAGCACGAGGGCGTTGCCGACCACGAAGATGGTGCTGCCGATCATCGCGCTGTAAGTGATGAACGCGATCGACGCGGCGACCTGGCCCACGAAGAAGAAGGGCGCGATGCCCTTTTTCACCCGGTCGCGCCACTCCTGCCAGGCTTGGCCGGCCATGGTGAGGAAGAGGATCGTCACGGCCGCCCAGCCCACCACGTCGGGGTTCATGGGCCGGTTTCCTTTCCCGAAACGCGGTTTCCGCAATGCGACAGAACGCGCGACGGGTGCCCTGGACGGCAGCGATCGCGGCTCGCGACCGGGAGAGAATGGCGGCTGTTGCGCAAGCCCACAAGAAAGGGAATGTCCATGCGTCTCCCAAAATTCCTGGCCGCCATTCTTGCGCTGGCCGCGTCCGCGCTCGCCGCTCCCGCCGGCGCCTCCACCTTCGAACCCACGGCCCCGCTGCCGTTCGAGCTCGTCAACCTGCGCATGACCGTCGATTCCTGCGCTTTCAATCCTTCCACCTTCGTGGTCGTCACGACCACGAGCGCGATCCAGGTGCTACTGCCCAGCTATCAGTACAGCAGGAGCGCAGCGCCGCTGCCAAGGTAGACCACCCCGATCGCGATGACGGTCCAGCGCGTCCACTGCCGGAAAGACGTGTCGTTCATTTTCTCCAGCACGCCGCGCGAGAGCGTGGTGCCGACCACGGCCAGGGCGACCATCATCGCGGCCACGCCCCAATGGATCGTCGCGCCGGCCACGGCGGCCACGATGCCGAAATAGGCGATCTTCATCAGGTGGCTGAAGCTCTGCGTCATCGCCTTGGTGGCGACGACCCGGTGGCGCGTCATGGCCGAGCGCACGAAGAACACGTCGAGGATCGGGCCCGAGACGCCCGCGGTGAGGTTGAGCACGGTGCAGATCGCCCCGCACAGGCTGGAGTGGAGGCGGCGCTCGACGTTCAGGTGCAGGCTCTCGGGCAACGCGAGCGCGACGAAAGGCGTCAGCCCCAGGATGATGAGCGCCACCGGTTTGCTCACCACCAGCTGCACCGCGGTGAAGGCGGCGAGGGCGGCGAGGGAGCCGTAGATGTAGCCGCGAAACACGCGCCAATCCACCTCGTTGCGCCAGAGCCACGCGCGCCATCCGTTCGAGGCGAGCTGAGTGATGCCGTGGAGCATCATTGCCGCGGGCAGGGGCAGCATCGCGAGCAGGATCCCCATCAGGATCATGCCTCCCGCCATGCCGAGGATGCCGGAGATGAAGGACGTTACGAGCGCCGAAACGCCGAGGACGGAAAGCAGCAGGAGCGAAGGCATGGCGTGAAAAGTATCACGCCGGAAGCGGCATGGCCGGCCAGAAACCCGCCACTATTGGGCGGCCAGCCTCGCTGCGCGGCGGTCCGCGTAGAGCGCCCAGTAGCAGGACGTGAGCAGCGCTCCGAACACGACGTGCGAGAACAGCGTCAACGGGCCGCGCATCTCCACCATCCAAGGGAAGAGCCCGGTGAAGCCGTAGAAATTCACCACGTAGATGAGGACGCCGGCGACGGCACCCAGCCACGGGGCGTTGCCGCGCGAGAACTCGACGATGAGATAGGAGAGGATGACCCCGTAGAGCGAGGCGAGGCCCAGGTGCACGGCGAGCGCCATGACGACGACGCTCGAATCGAAGGCGTCCATGTCCTCCAGGCCGACGGTTCCCAACACCATCGCGGCGATCCGGTGGAACGGAGCCCACACGCTCTCGCCGGAAATGACCGACCCCAGCACCGCTTGCATGACGATGAACGCGATGCCCGCGACCGCACCGGCCGCGACCGCGGAGACCCAATGTGCTCGCGCCGGGCCCTCGTCCTTCTTTTTCGGACGATTGCCGGATCGACCGTGGATGGTGAGCTCGGCCATCCATCATTGACGCATGCTTTCCGGCGCCCACGGCATAGCCCGCTTCCGAGCTTCATGTAGGAGGACGCGAAGAGCGACGTCAGCCGCAGGAGACGGCGCCCTCAGCCACCAGGCGCTCGATGTCGGCCGGCGCATACGCCAGGCCGGCGAGGACCTCGCGCGTGTGTTGCCCGAAGGTCGGCGCGGCGCGGGTCACTGCGCCGGGCGTCTGCGAGAACTTGATCGGGAACCCGAGCGTCTTCATCGGTCCCGCCTGCGCGTGGTCCACCTCCACCACCATCTCGCGCGCAGCCACCTGCGGGTCGGCGAGCATGTCGCCGATGCGGTTCACCGGCCCGACGGGCACGCCCGCGGATTCGAACTCGGGGATCCAGTGGGCGGAAGGCTTCGCGCACAAGAGCTCCGCGATCAGCGACGTGAGGGCCGGGAGGTTCTTCATGCGCAGGCCGTTGGTGACGAACCGCGGGTCGGCCGCGAGCTCGGGGCGGCCGATCACCTTCACGATGCGCTCCCAGTTCGCCTGGTTCGCCCCGCCGATGTTGATCCAGCCGTCGGAAGTCGGGAACGCCTGGTAAGGCGCGGTGAGGATGTGCGCGGAGCCGGAGGGCCCGGGGTTCACCCCGGTGGCGAAGTAGATCGCCGACTGCCAGTACGTTTGCTGGATGGCCGCCTCCATGAGCGAGGTCTCGACCACCTGCCCGCGGCCGGTTTGCTGGCGCGCGAAGAGGGCGGAGACGATGCCCAGCGCGGCAAAGATCCCGGCGTTGATGTCGGCAATCGACGTGCCCGACTTCACCGGCGCGCCGCCGGGCTCGCCGGTGATGCTCATCAGTCCCGCGAAGCCCTGCGCGATGAGATCGAAGCCGCCCTTGTCGGCGTACGGCCCGGTCCGACCGTAGCCGGACACCGCGCAGTAGACGATCCGGGGATTCAACTTCTCCAGGACCTCGTAGCTCAGCCCCAGCCTCTCGAGCGTGCCCTTGCGGTAGTTCTCGGTGACCACGTCGGCATCCGCGAGCAGCTTCTTCACGACTTCCAGTCCGCCGGGCGTCTTCAGGTTCACCGCGATGCCACGCTTGTTGCGGTTGAGCATCATGAAGGCCGCGGATTCGCCCGCGATGGAAGGCTCCGTGTAGCTGCGCGTGTCGTCGCCGCCGGGCATCTTCTCGACCTTGATCACGTCCGCGCCCATGTCGGCGAGCAGCATCCCGCACGTGGGGCCGGCCATGATCTGGGCCAGCTCGATGACCTTTATTCCTTGTAGGGGACCCATTTCACCTGGCCGGTCGGGAGTCACTTGCCTTCGAACAGCGGCTTGCGTTTTTCGAGGAAGGCCCGATAGCCCTCCTGGAAATCTCCGGTGCCGAAGCAATCGAAGCCCTCGAGGTACTCGGCATCGGTCAGCGGCTTCGGGTCGCGCAGGCGACGCGCGAATTTCTTGTGCCAGCGCGCCACCAGCGGCGCGCCGTCGGCGATCCGGCGCGCGGTGCCGAGCGCCTCGGACTCGACCTGGTCGTCGGGCACCACGCGCGTCACCAGGCCCTTGTCCTTCGCTTCCCCGGCACCGAACACACGGCCCTCTAGCAGGATCTCCAGCGCCGCGGCCTCGCCCGCGAGCGCGATCAGCGAGCCGATCTCCGCATACGCCATCACCAGCCCCAGCTTGTTGATCGGAACACCGAAGCGGCTCGATTCCCCGCAGATGCGGATATCCGCGAGGCCCGCGATCTCGAGCCCGCCGCCCACGCAGATGCCGTGGATCTGAGCCACGACCGGGTGGCGGCAGTTCCCGATCGCCTCGATGGTACGGCGCATGTCCTCGCCATAGGCGCGCGCCTGCTCCACGTTGGAGCGTTCGGTGGTGAACTCCGCAATGTCGTTGCCCGGCGCGAAGGCCTTGGTGCCGGCGCCGCGGATCATGACGCAGCGCACGCTGTCGTCCGCGCCCAGCTCGAGGAAGACCTCGCCCAGCCGCTTCCACATCGGGCGGGTGAGGGCGTTCAGCTTCTCGGGGCGGTTGAGGATGACGGTCGCGATGGCGCCGTCGCGTTCGGGGAGGATGTGCTCGGCCATGTTCAGCGATAGAAGACGTTCACCAGGCCCAGCGTCACCGAAGGGACGTAGGTGATCAGGAGCAGCGTGAAGAGCAGCACGCCGATGAAGGGAATGTTTGCCCGGGTCACGTCCCAGACGCTTTCCTTGGCGATCGAGCAGGTGAGCATGAGCACGCTCGCCACCGGCGGCGTCTGCTGCCCGATCGCCAGGTTGAGCGTGACGATGATGCCGAAGTGCACGGGGTCGATGCCGGCCGCCGTGACCGCCGGCATCACGATCGGCACCACCAGGATGATGGCTGCCGCCGAGTGCAGGAACATGCCGACGATGAGGAAGAAGACATTGAGGATCAGGAGGATCGCCCACTTCTCCTTCGTGATCGAGATCATCATCTCGGCGACGCGCTGC
>JBKJYC010000187.1:0-6184 GCA_046715885.1 Usitatibacter sp. | reverse complement strand
GGGTCAGGACCTGCAGCCGGATCAGGTGACCCACGATGAACACGACCGCCAGGGCGAGGAAAATGCCCACGCCGGCCAGCGCCCGGTCGCCGAACCGGATCCACCGCGACAGCCGCTCGGACCATTCGAAATCGGCCACGACCTGGTCGACCTTCGGGAGCTTCTGCCACTCCGAGCGCAGCGCATCGAGCCGCGCGGCGTCCGTGGTGCGGGTCCGGATCGTGAAGGCGTGGGGGAGGGGATTGCGCTCCAGGCTCGCGAGCAGCTCGGCCAGGTGCGTGGTCGCCCTCAGCTCCTCCAGCGCCTGCGAGCGCGGCACGAAGCGCACCGCCGCGGCGTCGGGATGCGCGCGCAGCCGCGGCTCCAGCCGGCGCGCTTCCTCCTCCGTGGCGTCGAGGGCGAGATAGACGTTCACATGGGGTTGGGTATCGAGGCCCGCCGTGGCGGCCGCCAGGCTCTTCAGCACCACGGCCGCGAGCACGGGCAAAGCGATGGCGATGGCGATCACGAGCACCGAGAGCAGGGTCGCGAAAGGTTGGGCGCCCAGGCGCGCCACCGCCGAGGCGAGCGCCTGCGCATGGAGCCGCAGCGCCAACCTCATGCTGCGAGCGCGCCTTGCGCGAGCGCGATGCGGCGCCCGCCCAGCCGCTCGAGGCTGGATGCATCGTGCGACGAGATGAGCACCGTGACGCCCACCTGGTTGAACGACACGAAGAGCTCGACGATGGCACGCGCGTATTCCGCGTCGAGGTTCCCGGTGGGTTCGTCGGCGATGAGGATCGACGGCCGGTTCACGATGGCGCGCGCGATGCACAGGCGTTGCTGCTCCCCCCCCGAGAGCGCCACCGGCATCGCCTTCTCGCGGCCGAGGAGCCCCACCTTGTCCAGGGCGGCGCGCACGCGCCGGCCGGTTTCAGCGCGCGTGAAGCCGGCGATGCCGAGCGGCAGCGCCACGTTGTCGAACGCGCTGCGGTCGAAAAGCAACTTGTGGTCCTGGAACACGAAGCCGATGCGCCGGCGCAGCACGGCGAGCGCGGTCTCGCCCATCGCCGCCAGGTTCTGGCCACGGATCACCACGCTTCCCGCGGTGGCGCGCTCGATGCCCGCGGCGAGCTTGAGGAGGGTCGACTTGCCCGCGCCCGAATGTCCGGTCACCGCCACCATCTCGCCCGAGCCGATCTCGCAGCTCACCGCGCGCAGCGCCTCGCGGCCCGGATAGCGCTTGGTCACGGCGGAGAACTGGATCACGCGAACAGGGCCTCGACGAACTCCGCCGCCTTGAAGGCCCTCAGGTCATCGGCCTTCTCGCCCACCCCGATGAAGCGCACCGGGACCGGACGCTCCGTGGCGATGGCCGCGAGCGCACCGCCCTTGGCGGTGCCGTCGAGCTTGGTCACGATGAGGCCGGTGAGACCGAGCGCATCGTCGAAGGCCTTCACCTGCTGCACGGCGTTCTGCCCGGTGTTCGCATCGAGCACCAGCCAGGTCTCGTGGGGCGCGCCGGGGTCGGCCTTGGCGATGACGCGCTTCACCTTGCGGATCTCGTCCATGAGGTGCAGCTGCGTGGGGAGCCGGCCCGCCGTGTCGGCCAGGACGATGTCGATGCCCCTCGAGCGCGCGGACTGCACGGCGTCGAAGATGACGGCGGCGGAGTCGCCCTTCTCCTGCGACACGACCGTGACCCCGTGGCGGTCCCCCCATTTCTGCAGCTGCTCGCGCGCGGCCGCGCGATAGGTGTCGCCCGCGGCGAGCAGCACGGACTTGCCCTGCGACTGGAAGAGCTTTGTGAGCTTGGCGATGGTGGTGGTCTTGCCCGCGCCGTTCACGCCCGCGAGCAGGATCACGTACGGCCGCGGCATGGCGTGGGGCAACGGCTTCTCCAGCGGGGCGAGCAGCTGCGTCATCGCGGCGCGCAGCTCGCCTTCCAGCGCGGGCGCGTCCTCGAGGCGCTTCATCTTCACGGCCCGCCGCAGGTCGTCGATCAGCCTCTGCGTGGCGCGCGTGCCGATGTCGGCGGCGATCAGCGTGGATTCGAGCGTCTCGTAGAGCGCCTCGTCGATCCGGGGCGCGGCGCGAAAGACGTTGGCGGCCTGCTTGAGCCGCTCGCCGGTGAGCGAGAGCCCGGCCTTCAGCCGCGACTTCCAGTCGGATGCGGCGCCGGACTCGGGCGCGGGTTTCTTCGGTTCGCGGGAGAACATGGGGGACAGCGGGGAAGGGCGAGAAATATTTTACGGTATTATCGATCGAGGATGAGCGGCCGCAATCGCGTGCGCATCATCGGCGGCGAATGGCGCAGCCGGCTGGTGCGGTTTCCCGGGACACCGGGCCTGCGCCCGACGCCCGACCGGGTGCGCGAGACTCTCTTCAACTGGCTCGGACAGCGCCTCGACGGGCTCGCGTGCGTGGACTTGTTCGCGGGCAGCGGCGCGCTGGGTTTCGAGGCCTTGTCGCGCGGCGCGGCGCGGGTCGTGATGATCGAGCGGGAGCGCGATGCGCTGGAAGCGCTGCGCACCGCGGCCCGGGAGCTCAGGGCCGCAGGCGCCCAGGTGGTTGCCGGCGACGCGCTCGCGTGGCTCGGGCGCGGCGCGGAGAAGTTCGACGTTGCGTTCGTCGACCCGCCCTACGCCAGCGGCCTCGCCGAAGGCGCGCTGGAGAAGCTCCCGACGCGCCTGAACGACGGCGCGCGTGTCTACGTGGAGAGCGCCAAACCGCTCGTGCCCGGGGCGCCGTGGAGCGTTCTGCGCGAAGGGCGGGCGGGCGCGGTACGCTTCGCCCTGTACCAGTTCAACGAGCCGGAGAGCACTCCGCAATGACCATCAGGCGCGCCGTCTATCCCGGGACCTTCGACCCCATCACCAACGGTCACGAGGACTTGATCCAGAGGGCCGCGCGGCTCTTCGACGAAGTCATCGTCGGGGTGGCCCACAGCCAGATGAAGCGCCCGTTCTTCTCCCTCGACGAGCGCGTGAGCCTCGCCCAGGCCGTGCTCACCCGGTACCCCAACGTGAAGGTGCTCGGCTTCTCCGGGCTGCTCTCCGAGTTCGTGAAGGAACAACAGGCGGGCGTGATCCTGCGGGGCCTGCGCGCCGTATCCGACTTCGAGTACGAGTTCCAGCTGGCGGGCATGAACCGGCGCCTCGCCCCCGGGGTGGAGACGCTGTTCCTCACGCCATCGGACAAGTACCTCTTCCTCTCCGCGACCATCGTTCGCGAGATCGCCGTGCTCGGCGGCGACGTGAGCGCCTTCGTGCATGCCCTCACCTCGGAGCGCATGCGCGAGAAGATCGGCAAGGGCCCGCCCGATGTGGAGTGAGCCATGGCCCTGATGATCACCGACGCCTGCATCAACTGCGACGTGTGCGAGCCCGAGTGCCCCAACCAGGCGATCTCCGCGGGGGTGGAGTTCTACGTGATCGACCCGCGGCGCTGCACCGAGTGCGTCGGGCACTTCGACAAGCCGCAATGCGTCGAGGTCTGCCCGGTGGACTGCATCCCGCTCGATCCCGAGGCGGTGGAATCGCGCCCGGAGCTGCTCGCGAAGTACGACCACCTGCAGGCGCGGAAGGCCTAGGCGAGCGAGGGGTCGCGCTCCACGTCGAGGAGCCTCGTGATGCGCTCCTCGTGGGTTTCCCAGTCGCGGCGCTGCGTGTCGACGTCCGCAACCAGCCGCTGCAGCTCTTCCAGCCGCGCCACGAGGTCCGTCTCGGCATTGCGGATGCGCCCCATGCCCTCGATGCGGCTGTTGGTCTGCTCCTGCGCCGCTCCGAGCAACGACTCCAGGGGCCGGATGAACGCGTTCATCCACGCGCGCACCTCGCGGTCGGCGATCTCGAAGATGTGCATGACGTTCTGCGCGACCGTGTCGAAGAAGAGCGTGCCCAGCGTCTTGCGGCGCAACGTAAGGAGGCTGATGCGGCTCTTGAAGTCGAGCTTGCATTGCTCTTCCAGCCTGTCGAGCTCCACCAGGAAGCGCTCGGTTCCGAACTCCGGCACGTCCACGGCGCTGAGCCCGTACTCCTCGGCGAATTTGCGACTCACCGTGCCCATCACCTTCTTCACCTCGGCGATGACGTCGATGGCGCCGCGCAGCCGCTCGCGCGAGTCGCGGAAATAGGCGTCGAGCGCCTCGGGGATGCCGCGCGAAAAGGCACTCGAGCCGATGGCTTCGCGGGCGCGCACGCCGCGCTCGCGCGCGCTTCCGGGATCGAGGAGCTTCGAGAGCTCGTCCAGCTGGCGGTTATGCACGGAGCGCAACGCGGCCACGGCGATGCGCGCCTCTTCCTGGCGCGCGCGCTCCGCCGACGCCTTCCGGGCGAGCGTCTCGACCAGTTTCTGGTTCTTGTCCTGCAGGGCGGTGATCTCCTCCACCTGGTCGCTGGCGAACGTGAGGCGGCTCTCCAGCAGGGCCCGCGTCTCGGCGAGCACGGAGCGCACCTCCGCGCGAACCACCGTCGCGTGGTCGTGCCGGCGGCGATGGAGCAGGCCCTGGGAGAGCGCCTGCTCCAGCCGGTAGAGCCGGCTTCGGATCAGCGTGTCGCGGTCGCCGGCGACGCGCGCCACCAGGCCCAGCTTCGCCGAGAGGGCGAAGATGCGCGTCGGGTCCACGCCCAACGCATCGGCCGCGGCGCGAACCTGGCGGTCGATCTCGGAGAGCACCTCGGACTCGCTCGCGCGGCCCGCGCGCAGCGTGTCGATCTTGTTCAGCACGATGAAGCGCGTGTGCGATTCGCTGCCGATGGGCGCGATGTGGTCCATCCACAGGGCGCGGTCGGTGGCGGTGACGCCCGTGTCCACCGATGCGATGAACACGATGGCGTCCGCGTCGGGCACGCGGTTCAGCGTGAGTTCCGGTTCGGCGGCGAGCGTGCCATGGCCGGGCGTATCGAGGATGGTGAGTCCGCCCTTGAGCAGCGCGTGGGGGAAGTTCACCACCGCATAGCGCCAGCGCGGGATCTCGACGCGGGTCTCGTCTCCGGGCGCAATGCCGAGGCTCGCCGCGTCCGCGGCGGTCACGTGCTGCGATTCGCTCAGGACGTCGAACGCGGCAGCGAGACTCTCGGGACGCGTCGGATCGAGCGCGATCTCCTTCCACGAGGCGGCCTGCGCGATGAACTCGCGCAACGAGGTGGCGCTCTCCCGCGTCTCGATCGGCAGCACGCGGATCGATGGCGGGCGCGTGGGATCGAAGAGGATCTCCGTCGGGCAGAGCGTCATGCGGCCGGCGCCGGCGGGCAGCAGGCGGGCGCCCAGGTCGCCGAAGAAGAGCGCGTTGATGAGCTCGCTCTTGCCGCGCGCCGGCTCCGCGACGAACGCAATGGTGAGCCGCTCCGAGGCGAGGCGGCGCTCGAGATGGGCGAAGCGCGCCGCCGTGTTCTCGTCGATCAGCCGCGCGATCTGCGCCCAGCGCCGAAACGCCGAGATGCTGCCCGCGGTGGCCTCGCGCCATTCCTTCAGCTCGGCCAGGCTGGTCTCGAACGCGCGCGTGTCGACGAACCAGCTGCCGGTGACGCTCATCGCTGGCAGCCCGCGCAGTAGAACGTCGAGCGCTGGGCCTGGCGGACGGCGCGCACGGGCCGGGCGCAGGCGGGGCAGGGCAGGCCCTCGCGACCGTAGACGGCGGTTTGCGTCTGGAAATAGCCGGGCTCGCCGTCGGCGGAAACATAGTCGCGCAGCGACGAGCCACCGGCGGCGATCGCGCGCGAAAGCGTCGAGCGCACCGCCTCGACCAGCTTGCGCCAGCGCTCGAGCGAGATCCTCCCGGCGCAGCGTTGCGGGTGGATGCCGGCGCGGAACAGCGCCTCGCTCGCGTAGATGTTGCCCACGCCGGTCACGACGCTCGAATTCATCAGGAAGGACTTCACTGGCACGCGGCGCCCGCGCGCAAGCGCATGCATTGCCTCGCCCGTGAACGCCGCGTCGAACGGCTCGGCGCCCAGGCCCCGCAGCAGCACGTGGCGCTCCGCCGGCCCGGTGATCCAGAGCACGGCGCCGAAGCGGCGCGGATCGTTCAGGCGCAGCGCCTCGCGGCTCTCGAGCCGCAGGTCGACGTGGTCGTGGGTTGTCGCCGGCTGGTGTTCGGGAACGACCGTGAGGCGCCCGGACATGCCCAGGTGCACGAGGAGGTGGCCCTGGTGGCAATCGAAGAGCAGGTACTTGCCGCGCCGGCGTATCGCCAGCACCTCCT
>JBKJYC010000186.1:0-4159 GCA_046715885.1 Usitatibacter sp. | reverse complement strand
GATCAAGGAAGGGCGCGGCGCGGGCCCCCACGGGGACTACATCCTGCTCAAGCTCGACCACCTCGGACCGGACGTCATCAACAAACGCCTGCCGGGAATTCGCGAGATCGCGCAGAAGTTCGCGAACGTGGATCCGGTGAAGGAGCCGATCCCGGTCGTGCCGACCTGCCACTACCAGATGGGCGGTATTCCGACCAACTACCACGGCGAGGTCGTCGTGCCCAAGGGGGGCAACCCCAACACCGCGATCCCGGGCTTCTACGCCGCGGGCGAGTGCGGCTGCGCCTCGATCCACGGCGCCAATCGCCTGGGCACCAACTCGCTCACCGACCTGCTGGTGATGGGCAAGAGCTCCGCGCTCAGCATGCTCGAATTCATCAAGTCGGAGGGTGCGGCGCATGCCGGGTTGCCGGCCGGAGCGGGCGACGAGTCGCTGGCCCGCGTGGCGGCGCTCGACGCCAAGAAGGATGGTGCCAACGTCGACAAGACCCGTGGCGAGATCCAGCGCACGATGCAGGCGCATTGCGGTGTCTTCCGCTTCCCGGACATGCTGGTGCAGGGCGTGGAGAAGATCAAGGGGCTTGCCGATGCGGTGGCCAACCTCCAGATCGGCGACAAGAGCAAGGTGTTCAACACCGCGCGCATCGAGGCGCTCGAGCTGCAGAACCTCTACGAGACCGCGCGCGCCACGATGATCTCCGCCGAGGCGCGCAAGGAGACGCGCGGCGCCCACGACCGCGCCGACTTCCACAGCCGCGACGACAACAACTGGCTCAAGCACTCCCTCTGGTACAAGGAGGGCGATCGGCTGGACTACAAGCCCGTGAACCTGAAGCCGCTCACGGTCGAAACCATCCCTCCCAAGGCGCGGGTGTACTGACATGAAATTCCGTATCGAGAGATTCAATCCGGAGACCGACGCCAAGCCCTACTTCAAGGACTACGACGTCGAGCTGAAGCCCGCCGACCGCATGCTCCTCGACGCGCTCGTTCGCATCAAGATGATGGACGACACGTTGAGCCTGCGGCGCTCCTGCCGCGAGGGCATCTGCGGGTCGGATGCGATGAGCATCAACGGCAAGAACGGGCTCGCGTGCATCACCAAGATCGTCGACCTGAAGGATCCGGTGGTGCTGCGGGCGCTGCCGGGCCTGCCGATCATCCGCGACCTCATCGTGGACATGACGCAGTTCTTCGCGCAGTACCACTCGGTGAAGCCCTACCTCATCAACGACGACCCGCCGCCCGAGAAGGAGCGGCTGCAGTCGCCCGAGCAGCGCGCCGAGCTCGACGGCTTGTACGAGTGCATCCTCTGCGCCTGCTGCTCGACCTCGTGCCCGTCCTTCTGGTGGAACCCGGACAAGTTCGTCGGCCCCGCCGGCCTGCTGAACGCGTACCGGTTCATCGCCGACAGCCGCGACCAGGCGGCCAACGAGCGGCTCGACGACCTCAAGGATCCGTACCGCCTCTTTCGCTGCCACACCATCATGAACTGCGTGGACGTCTGCCCGAAGAGCCTCAACCCGACGGCCGCCATCGGCAAGATCAAGGACATGATGATCAGGAGGGCCGTGTAAGGAAAGGCGCGCGGTGGACGCGAGGCAGGTTGAACGCCTGCGATGGAGGTCGAGGCGGGGGTTGCTGGAGCTGGACCTCGTCTTCCAGCGCTACTGGAACGACAACGGCGGGACGCTGGCGGATGCGGAGGCGAAGGTGCTGGAGCGGTTGCTCCTCCTGCCCGACAACGACCTGCTCGACCTCGTGATGGGACGGGCCCGGGCGCGCGACGCGGCGTCGGCGGCCCTCGTGGAAAAACTCAAGGCCGTCTAGGCGGCGCGGACTCCGGAGAACATGAAAATGGAAGCGAAGGGCAAGGTCTCACTCACCTACGGCGAGGGCAAGTCCACCGAGTTCCCGGTCCATGGCGGCACGCTCGGACCCGACGTCTTCGACATCCGCAAGCTCTACGGCACCACCGGGATGTTCACCTACGACCCGGGCTTCCTCTCGACCGCGAGCTGCTCCTCGAGGATCACCTTCATCGACGGCGACGAGGGCGTGCTGCTCTACCGCGGCTATCCCATCGAGCAGCTCGCGGTGAACTGCGATTTCCTGGAGGTCTGCTACCTGCTCCTCAACGGCGAGCTGCCGAACAAGGACCAGAAGCACAAGTTCGACTGGACCATCACGCGCCACACCATGGTGCACGAGCAGCTCGCACGCCTCTTCCAGGGCTTCCGCCGCGACTCCCACCCGATGGCGGTGATGGTGGGCGTGGTCGGCGCGCTCTCCGCCTTCTACCACGACTCCCTCGACATCGGTAACCCCGAGCACCGCGAGATCAGCGCCTTCCGCCTGATCGCGAAGCTGCCCACCATCGTGGCGATGGCCTACAAGTACAACATGGGCCAGCCGTTCATGTATCCCAAGAACGCGCTCGCCTACACGCCCAACTTCATGCGCATGATGTTCGGCGTGCCCGCCGAGGAGTACCAGCAGAACGACGTGCTCAACCGGGCGCTCGACCGCATCCTGATCCTGCACGCCGACCACGAGCAGAACGCGTCCACCTCGACGGTGCGCCTGGCCGGCTCCTCGGGCGCCAACCCGTTCGCCTGCATCGCTTCGGGCATCGCCTGCCTCTGGGGCCCGGCACACGGCGGTGCGAACGAGGCGGCCCTGCAGATGCTGATCGACATCGAGAAGGACGGCGGCCTGGCGAAGATCGGCGAGTTCATCAAGAAGGCCAAGGACAAGAACTCGGGCGTGAAGCTGATGGGCTTCGGCCACCGCGTGTACAAGAACTACGACCCGCGCGCCAAGCTCATGCAGGAGACCACGAAGGAGGTGCTCGCCGCGGTGGGCGCCGAGAACGATCCGCTCCTCAAGCTCGCCGTGGCGCTGGAGAAGATCGCGCTCGAGGACGACTACTTCGTGAGCCGCAAGCTCTACCCGAACGTCGATTTCTACTCAGGCATCGTGCAGCGCGCTCTGGGCATCCCCACCTCGATGTTCACCTGCATCTTTTCGATGGCGCGCACCGTGGGCTGGATCGCCCAGTGGAATGAAATGATCTCCGATCCGGAGCAGAAGATCGGTCGCCCGCGCCAGCTCTACGTCGGCGCGCCCAAGCGAGATGTCGTACCCCTTGCCAAGCGCAAATAGAGGTTGAAAGGAAGTCGCATGTCCAGCGTGAAGGAATTGCGGGAGTCATCCCCCCTCTACGGCGCCAACGCGCCGTTCGTCGAGGAGCTCTACGAGCGCTACCTCGAGGACCCGTCCTCGGTCGCGCAGACTTGGCGCGTCCTGTTCGAGCAGTGGCAGGCCTCGGGCAAGGGCAAGGACGTCGCGCACGGCCCGGTGATCGCCGCGTTCGAGCAGCGCGCGCCCGAGGGCGGTGCGGCGCGCTCGGCCTCGCCCGCGGGCGACGACAAGGCGATGAAGGTGCTGCAGAACATACGCGCGCACCGCGTGCTGTGCTCGCGCCACTCGCAGCTCGATCCGCTGAAGCGCATGGAGCGCGACCCCGTCCCCGAGCTCGAGCTGTCGTACTACGGGCTCACCGATGCCGACCTGGACCGCGAGTTCTCGCCCGGCTCCTGGCAGGGCCCGCAGGTCTCTGCGTCCGGCCAGCAGTCACCGATGAAACTGCGCGACATCGTGAACGCGGTGAAGAAGACCTACTGCGGCACGATCGGCCTGGAGTACATGTACATCTCGTCCAACGAGCAGAAGCGCTGGATCCAGAAGCGCTTCGAGGGCACGCACTCCTCGCCCAGCTTCCCGGCCGAGACCAAGCGCTCGATCCTCGAGCGCATCACCGCGGCCGAGACGCTCGAGCGCTACCTCCACACACGCTACGTGGGCCAGAAGCGCTTCTCGGGCGAGGGCGGCGAGAGCCTGCTGCCGGCCATGGACACGCTGATCGAAGACGGCGGTGGCTTGGGCGTGAAGGAAGTGGTGATCGGCATGGCGCACCGCGGGCGCCTGAACGTGCTGGTGAACAGCCTCGGCAAGGTCCCCGCGGACCTCTTTTCCGAGTTCGAGGGCAGGCACGCGCACGATGCGATGTCCTCGGGCGACGTGAAGTACCACCAGGGCTTCTCCTCCGACATCCAGACCGCCGGCGGCACGGTGCACCTCACGCTCGCCTTCAATC
>JBKJYC010000185.1:0-3064 GCA_046715885.1 Usitatibacter sp. | reverse complement strand
GAGGAGCGCCACGCCAGCGACCGCAAGCGCGGCGACGCCGGCGAAGAACGATCCCGCGGGCACCGTACGCAGCAACGAGGGCTCCAGCGACGTTGCCGCCCAGATGGACACCGCGTACGCAAGTGCGGCGGCCAGCGATCCCGCGATGCCGAGGAACGGCACGTACAGTCGCGGGTGGCGGATCGCATCGGCGAAGTACGCGAAGTCCTGGACGATGAACGGCTCGCGCAGCGCGCGGTACTTGGCACGGCTCACCAGCACGAGGAGCAGCTGCAGGGCGAGCGCGTTGAAGATCGCGAACACGGGGCGGCGCCACACCGCCAGCACGAAAGCGCACAGCACCAGCCACAGGCCGGCATGGATCGCGTTGCTACCCCACTCGCGCCGCCACGGCGCGCGTGGCCGCGGCAGAAGGAGCCCCTCGAAGGCGGACGAGAGCACCGCGCCCACCACGACCGGGGCGGCGAGCGCCGCCCAGAACGCGCTATCCACCGTAACCGAGCGCGCGCAGGATGCGTTGCGAGACCGCGGGCGGCAGCACCGAGAGCAGCCACGTCCCCACGTCGAGAGGGAACGGGAAGGTGATGCGCGCGCGGTCGCGCTCGAGGCCGCGGCGGATGGCGCGTGCGGCGCGCTCCGCGGTCCACAGGAAAGGCTTGGGGCCCGGCATCTCCTGGCACATCCTCGACTCGACGTAGCCCGGCATCACGACGTTCACGCGGATGCCTTCGGGCGCCAGCCATCCGCGCAGGCCCTCGCCGTAGGCCTTCAGCGCCGCCTTGCTGGCGCTGTACGAGGGGGTCAGCGACAGTCCGAAGTACGCGGCGAGCGAGCTCATCAGCGCGATCTGCCCGTCGCCGCGCGCGCGCATCGACGGCAGCACCGCATCCACGGTCGCCATGGCCGCGAGGACGTTCACCTCCACCAGCGCGCGAACGTCCTCCCAGCACTCCCCGCGCCGCTCGGGCCCGATGCTGGTATTCACGCCCGCGTTCACGATCGCCAGCTCCACCGCCTCGGAGGCGCACACCTCGCGGACCCACGCCGACAGCGCCTCGAAGTCGCGCAGGTCGAGCGCCTTCGTGATCACGCGCGCGCCTTTGGCACCACACGCAAGTGCCAGCTCCGCCAGCCGCTCCGCCTTGCGGCCCTGGAGGATCAAGGTGCACCCCGGTCCCGCGTAGGCCTCGGCGAGCGCGCCGCCGATGCCGCCGGTGGCCCCGGTGATCAGCACCACGCGCGGCGTCACAGCAGATCCTCGAGCGCCGAGCGCTCGGCCTCCAGGCGGCGCGCGCCGTTCTCCACCACCAGGTCGATACCCGGGCTCGAGTAGAACCCGCCGTTCACCTGGGTCGCGTGGATCACGACGTTGCGGAAGTGGCGGAAGAGCTCCGCATCCGGCGCACTCCCCGCGCGCCAGAAATCGTCGAGGCCGCCCTGGAAAGTGAGCCCGGGCAAGTTGTAGATGGGATCGCTCAACGCCACCACCGGGCAGCGCCCGCCCAGGGCCAGCGCGCCCACGGTGCTGTTCACCGTGACGACCCCGCGCGCACGCCCGAGAAGCGTCATCAGGTCGCCGCTCTCCAGGTAGTCGATGCGACCGCGCAGCGCGTAACGTTCGGCCAGGCGCTCGAGGAGGCCCGGGTAATCCATCAGCCCCATGTCGAGCGGGTGGTTCTTCACCACCAGCCGTGCAGCGGCGGACGCGTGCTGCGCGAAGGAGGCGGCGACCCGCTCCATCACCGCGCCCATGTCGTCGAACGGCGAATGGTCGCGGATCTGGGCGTCGCCGTTGAGCTGCAGCGGAAGCAGGAAGAACGGCTGCGCGCCCGCGGCCAGGCGCTCGACGGTCGCGGCGTCCCTGCGCTTCACCAGCGGCAGCCCGGCGAAACGCCGGAGGTATCCCGCGTACTCGATCGCGGCGTTGTGCGGCGCGTGCGTGCGATAGCGCGGATAGAGGATCGGGTTCCAGGCGCTCGCCGCGTGGTAGGCCACATCGTGCGCGGCACGCATCCAGAAAGGCGAGGCGAATGCCACCCCGGGGCCGGCGTCGGGCACACGCGCGCCGGCGACTCGATACCAGTGCGGATCGCGCGGCAGCGGCGAGTACGCATTGACCCCTTCGCGCTCCAGCGTGACCCACGAGGGGCGGAAATAGCCTTCTTCGAACACATGCGTGCGTACGCCGCGCGCGCGCGCGGATTCCACCGCTGCGCGATGCACCGGACGGCGGTCGCCGAAGAGCACCTGGTCGGTGATGCCCCAGCGCTCGTAGCGCTCGCCGAGGAAGTCCGGGAGCACGTCCACGGACCCGCGGAAGGCGACCGCGGGCCGCAGCCCCCAATAGGCACGATCGCCGCCATTGAAGTTGATCTTGTCCACGCGGTGCCCGCTGGCGCTCAGCCGGTCGGCGAGCCGCGCGAAGAACGGCGAGCACACGCCCTGGAGGAAGAGGAAAGAGCGCGCGCTCATCGCTTCGACACCGCCACGCGCAGCACGCGGCGAAAGAGCTTGCGCCACAGCGGCACATCCGCTCCGGCGGCCGCGCGCCATCGCACCAGTTCCTCCAACGCCTGCTCCGGAGTGATCGCCACGCCATCCGCGCGGCTCACGTACGCGGGGTAGAGAAGCAGCGCGCCCGCGACCAACTCGTCGAGCTTGAGGCGGCGTGTCCTGCGCGGCACCTGCATGGCATCCCGGGTCAGCCCCCAGCCGGCGAAGAATGGCTGTCCGTAGCAGGTCACCGGTTTGCCGCGCAGCAGAGCCTCGAAGCCCGCGAGAGAGGTGAGGACATGGACCTCGTCCACCTGCGGCAGCAGCTCTCCCATGGCGACGTCGGCGACCTGCGCGTCGCAGTGGGACAGCACGAGCGCCTCGCCCTCGCCCGCATCGCGAAGCCCGGCGACCACGTCGGGATGCGGCTTGTACAACACGTGCGCGTCCGGGTTCGCGGAGCGCACGGCCTGCAGCAGCCCGAGGTTGGTGCGGATGCCGGGCGCGCCGTAGAGGATCGAGGCGTCGCTCTCGACCTGGCCCGGGACGAGGATGACACGCTTCGCGCCTG
>JBKJYC010000184.1:0-3492 GCA_046715885.1 Usitatibacter sp. | reverse complement strand
GCCATGTTGCGCGTACGGTCGAGGGCATAGCTCCACTCGCGGCGGAAGTAGGCCTCGAGCCGGCGCTCCGTCGCCGCGGAGATCACCGGGATGAAGTACGAGCAGTGCGCGATGTTCTTCTGGATCTTCCGGTCGTAGTCGTCCCCGCCCTCCAGCCGGTCCATGTCGAACCAGGTCTTGACGCCGGCGGCATCAAACCCGGCCTTGATTTTTTGCACCGCGGCGAGGTCTTCGCGCGCGTAGCTGATGAATACGGCGTTGTCCGGCATATCGCGCTCGGGGGGCAGGATGCGCTGCGGTGCCAGGCCCATCGGGATCACCTCTCCGGTCCCGCGGCGCGCGCTCCAGCGGCGGTGGAGCTCGTCGACGAACTGCTCGGCGCCGCTGTAGACGCGCGTGCGCACGCTCACCTGCTGCAGGAACGCCATCAGGCGATCGTCGTGGTCGGAGTGGTCGTCGGCGAGGACCTCGCCCACGTCGCGGGGGTCGGAGAGGCGGCGGCGCTTGGCCATGCGCAGGAAGAGGCGCGCCAGCCAGTTCGAGAAGTTGCTTCCGATCAGCAGCAGATGGCTGTGCTCGAGCTCGTGGAAGAGTTTCTCCGGCGTGAGGTGCTCGCTTTGCAGCGCGCACACGAACTCCAGCATGTCCTCGTCGGAGATCACGTAGGTGGGCGAGGCGGACACGCGCCCGAGCAGGTGGTAGACCACGGGGCGCTGGAACTGCTCACGCTCGGAGGCGATGTCGGCGACACGGTTGGGCGCGTAGCCGATCACTTCCGTCGTCTGCGCACCGCCGAAGCGCTCGGCGTTGAGCGCGCTCTCCAGGAACGGGTCGAACGTGGTGGAGACGAAGAGATCGAAATCGGTGATCTGTGCCAGCTGGCGCAGCGCCTTCGGGGGCGCGAAGTGCGTGTCGCGCAGGATGCCGCGCATGCGCGTGTAGGTATCCTCGCGACGCCCGCGTGCCGACTGGAACCAGCAGACCACGTCGTTCAGCGTGTAGGGCTGCGGCAGGCGCGCGGTATCGACGCCCAGCTTGGCGGCGAGCTTTTCGGCCAGCCAGTCGTAGAGCAGGCGCGGGCCGCTCTCGGTCTCCACCTTCAGCAGCTCGGGACCGACGATCGGGATGACCCGGCGCTCCTCGATGAAGTCGAGCAGGTCCTCCCAGGCGTCCTCGTCCAGCCTCGGTAGCGACATTTCCAGCGGAAGGACGTTGCTCACGGTCACTCGGCTTTGGGAGGGGAAACGGGGATGCAACGAAGGGTCACTCGCTGCAAAGCGTAGGCCATTCCGCCGATTTTGGATAGCGGACTATCATCGCGGTACCCAGTCGACGGAATGCATGGGAATGGCGCTGCAATCGCCGGACGCTCGAAGCGACGCGGAGGAGACGGCGGACGCAGCCGTCGGGCGGGCGGAGGAACTCCTGCATCGGGGCGAGCCCCTGCTCGCCTACAACCGGGTGCAGATCGGCTTGCAGCGCTGGCCGGACCACGCGCGCCTGCGCCAGCTCCAGGCGCTGGCTTTGGCACGCAGCGGCGACGTGGAGCGCGCGAACCGGATCCTGGGTTTGCTGGCCGACGAAGGCCTCCACGATGCCGAGACATTGGGGATCCTGGCTCGAACCCACAAGGATCTGGCGCTCGCGGCGAACAATTCCACATCCCGCGAGTTCCACCTGCGGGCCGGGTCCCGTCTCTACGAGGATGCATTCGAAACCGCGAAGCGGCAAGGCGCGGCAGCCGGCGCGTACTACGCCGGGATCAACGCCGCGACCATGGCCGTCCTGATGGGCGACCTTGCGCGCGGCCGCCGCATCGCGAGCGAGGTGCGGGAGATCTGCCTGGGCGAGTCGGACGAGGGCGACGCGACGTCGCGCTACTGGAAGGAGGCAACGCTCGGCGAGGCGGCGTTGATTCTCGGCGACATGCCCTCCGTCGCCGCCCACTACGCCCGCTCGGCCGCCCTGGCGCGCCGGCACTACGGAGACTTGAGCAGCACCCGGCGCCAGGCGCGGCTGCTGGCCGCGCACCTGCCCGGCGACGCAGGCGGCGCCTCCGAGATCCTCCACATTCCGCCGGTAGTGGTTTTCACCGGGAACATGATCGACCAGCCGGACCGGACGGCGCCGCGATTCCCCGCGGTGCTCGAACCGGCGGTGCGCAATGTCCTGCGCGAGCGTCTTACGGCGCTTGCGCCCCTGGCCGTGTATGCCTCCGCAGCCTGCGGCGCCGACATCCTGTGCCTGGAGCTCATGCGCGAGCTGGGCGGCGAGACGCACGTGGTGCTGCCCTTCCCGCCCGCGGAATTCCGGCGCGCCAGCATCGATTTCGCGGCGAGCGACTGGGGCACTCGATTCGACGCCGTGCTGGCAGCCGCGGATAGCGTGACGATCGCCAGCGACCATCGCGCGAGCGGCAGCGCGGCAACCTTCGAGTACGCGAACCTGATCCTGACGGGCATGGGCCAACTGCGAGCGCAGGCGCTCGACACGTCACTGCGCGGATTGGCGGTCTGGGATCCAGGTGCGATGGGTGCACCCGGCGGCTCTGCATCACTCGTTTCGCTATGGGAGGAACGCGAGCTTCCCGTCGAGCATGTTCGATTGCACGAGTTGCATGAGCGCCGGCCGGATCCGCTGCCCGTCGTGCCGCCCGCGATGGATGGCCGTGTCGCGGAAGGCACGCGACACGAAATGCGCGCCATGCTGTTCGCGGATGCCGTCGGCTACAGCCAGCTCAGCGAGGACCAGATCCCGGGCTTCATCACGGGGTTTCTCGGCGCGGTGGCGCAGCTCAACG
This sequence comes from Usitatibacter sp., assembly GCA_046715885.1. GTDB lineage: Bacteria > Pseudomonadota > Gammaproteobacteria > Burkholderiales > Usitatibacteraceae > Usitatibacter. The sequence goes on along the minus strand of JBKJYC010000184.1, from coordinate 692 downwards.
CACGCACCGCCCATCGCTTCGAGCACGTCGAAACCTCCGGCGACGGGCTGTACATGGTCTTCGGAAGCGTCGCCGACGCGGCGCACTACGCGCTGGAGCTCAGCGCGCTGACCAATGCATTCGACTGGGCGGCCTCAAGCCTGCCGACGATGAACGTTCGCATCGCCCTGCACTGCGGTCCCGTGCACTGCGGGCGCGACCCCATCACCGGCTCGCCCCTCTACACGGGCCCGCACGCGAGCCGCACTGCGCGCATCGAGCCCATCACGCCGCCCGGCCAGGTGTACGCGAGCAGCGCCTTTGCCGCGGTGGCCGCTGCCAGCGGTGCCGATGGATTGGAAATGCGCTATGTCGGGCGGATTCCGCTTGCGAAGGGATACGGCACGCTGGGCTTGTACAACGTTCGCCCGAGGGCGCCCGTGCGGTCTTCCGGCTGAGCACGAATAGCGTGACCCCGGGCAGCTCGACGCGGGCGTCGGCCTCGTCGCCTCCATAAAGGATGCCGATACGGTGTCGAGTGGAGTCGGATGCGGAGCGCGCCGTCACCCCGTAGAGCACGGTGCCGCAGGCGAGCGCTATCAGAGCACGTCGACGACGCATCACCCGGCGATCCTTCTCATTCGATCACCTCATCAGCGCTGACCAGGATGGACTGCGGGAGCGTGAGTCGCATCTCGCGGGCAGTGTGAAGG
>JBKJYC010000183.1:0-3069 GCA_046715885.1 Usitatibacter sp. | reverse complement strand
GACGTGGCCTTTCGCTCGACGGGCGCGGGCTGGTGGGCGTGGCACCCGGCCTGATCGCCGTTGCTCCCTCCTCGGGGATTCCCGGCGACAGCGGCATCGTTACGGGTACGCCCGGGAACGCGAACGGCAGCGTCGCGCAGGTGATGATCCTGAATCCCAACGACCTGGGCGCAGGCTCGGTCACCAGCACGCCCGAGCTCGACCGCGCCACGCGCAAGGAACTGGCCAAGGCCAAGCTTGCTTCGCGTTCGAAGAACAAGCAGCTTCTCTACACGATCGCGCCACGGACCAATGCCGATCGCTCGAGCGAAATGGCGGACGATCCGGTGATCCCGCGCTACTAGGTAGCTTTTGCGGCCGGCGGTAGAAACTCCTACGCCGCCGCCTCGAGGCGGGCCTTCACGAGGCTCGCCAGCTGCTCGACCCGCGTGTCACGAATGCCGTGCTCGCGCAGCGTCGCGGTCGTCTTGAACAGGTAGTCGTGCGCCGGACCGTAGCGGCCGTGGGCGTTGGCGATGGCGTTCACCATCACCTCGGTGGGGAGCTCGCCGGAATAACCCGGGCAGGCACGATTCACGGTGAACGCGAGCGCGCGAATCGACTCCTCGCCGACCACGCAGTTCAGCCACTTCGGGCAGTACGAGCCGAAGGACATCTCCCGCTTCCAGATGGCGTGCATCTCTTCCTGCACGCGCTCCGCTCCGATGCGGTAGATCAACCCGCGGCAGCTCCCGCCGCAATCGAGCGTCAGCACCAGGCCCGGGTTCTCCGGAGTGCCGCGATTCACGCGCGACCACACGCGAAACGAGCGGTGGTAGCCGCGGATCGTCGCGACGTGGCGTGCGTCCCACGCGAAGTTCGGGTTCCACATCAGCGAGCCGTACGCGAAGATCCAGAACGGCGTGCCACGCTCCCAGGGCGCGAGGGCTTCGCGCAGGGAGGCGAGGAGCTGCGAGGAGGAGAGCGGCTTGGCGGCGGAGGCGGGCGGCGCATAGCCGCCGTGCGGGCCTACGGGGCCAGCCGGCGAATTCGCCATGCGTCTTCCTCGCGCGTGTACTGCACGCGGTCGTGCAGGCGGCTCGGCCGCCCCTGCCAGAACTCGAAGGCGTCGGGAACGACGCGATAGCCGCCCCAGTGCGGGGGGCGCGGCGGCGCCAGGCCGTGCCGCTCCTCGAGCTCGGCCCAGCGCCTTTCCAGCCATTCGCGGCTCTCGATCGGCTCGCTCTGGGGGCTGGCGATGGCGCCGATGCGCGAGCCCAGCGGGCGGGTCGCGAAGTAGGCGTCGGAATCCTCGGCCGGCACTCTCACCACGGCGCCCTCGATGCGCACCTGGCGCTCGAGTTCCTTCCACAGGAACGTGAGCGCGGCGAAGGGATGCGCATCCAGGTCCTTTCCCTTGCGGCTGTCGTAGTTCGTGTAGAAGCTGAAGCCGTTCGCGTCGGCGCCCTTCAGCAGCACGATGCGTCCCGCGGGGCGGTTGCGGAAATCGACCGTCGAGAGAGTCATCGCGGTGGGCTCGGGCAGCTGGGCGGTGAGCGCCTCGCCCAGCCACTCCAGGAACTGGGCGACCGGATCGCCCTGGACGCTCGACTCGTCGAGGTTCTTCAGCGAATAGTCCTTGCGCAGGTCGGCGAAGTTCATGCCCGGTAGTTCGACACTTCGATGAGGTTGCCGTCGGGATCGCGGAAATACACCGAGAGGAGCGGCCCGGTGGCGCCCGTCTTCTCGACCGGCCCCTCGATGATCGCCACGCCGTTCGCCTTCAAGTGGCCGATCACCTCCTCGAGGGGCGTATCGGTGATGAGGCACAGGTCCATGGTTCCCGGCCCGGGCTTCAACGCCTTGGGCTCGAACTCGCGGCCCGCCTGGTGCAGGTTGAACTTCTGCCGGCCGAAGGCGAGCCCGCGACGCCCGCCAGCGAACGTGACCGGCTCCATGCCCAGGACCGTCGAATAGAAATCGAGCGTGCGCTGCACGTCGAAGCAGGTGAGCACTACATGGTCGATGCGGTCGATGGCGATCAATGGAAAACCCGGGTCAGAGTCACTTTCCGCAATAATAGGGCCTTCAGCCCTCTTCCCGGAAAGTCGACTCTCCAATGGACGCCATCCGCTCCGTGAAGCAGCTGGTCACCGCCGATGAATGGGCGGTGCGCACCGATCTCGCCGCGGCTTACCGGCTGGTCGCGCACTACGGCTGGGACGACCTGGTGTTCACACACCTGTCGGCCCGCGTGCCCGGGCCGGACCAGCACTTCCTGATCAACCCTTACGGGATGATGTTCGTGGAGATCACGGCTTCCAGCCTGGTGAAGGTGGACCTGGAGGGACGCAAGGTCCTGGACTCGCCCTTCGAGATCAACCCGGCGGGCTTCACCATCCACTCCGCGGTGCACGAGGCGCGCGAGGACGCCCACTGCGTCATGCACCTGCACACGATCGACGGCGTGGCGGTCTCGTGCCAGAAGGAGGGCCTGCTGCCGATCTCGCAGCAATCGCTCTTCCCGCTGTCGAACCTCTCGTACCACGGCTACGAAGGCCTCGCGCTCAACCCCGACGAGAAGTCGCGGCTGGTGGCCGACCTGGGCGCCAACCACTTCATGATCCTGCGCAACCACGGCCTGCTCACCTGCGCGGCGACGGTGGCCGATGCGTTCCTCGACATGTACATCCTGCAGAAGGCCTGCGAGGTGCAGATCCGGGCACAGTCCGGCGGCCGCGAGCTGATCGCCGTGCCCCGGCCGATCATCGAGGGCATCCAGAAGAACGCGAAGATCGTGATGAAGCAGTCGGGCGGGATGATCGCGTGGCCCGGGCTGCTTCGCCTGCTCGATCGCGGCGAGCCGGGCTGGCGCGACTGACCCTGCGCGGTGGCCGGGAACGAGCTGGGGAAGTCCAAACCGCGATGATCTCGAGGCAGTACGCGATCGACGTGATGCTCAAGCGCGCCGAGGTGCCGTCGTTCGGGGAGTATCCCTTTTCACTGCCCGCGATCCGCGCCCTCGAAGTGCTCGGCTGCTCGCTCCACGCGCAGTCGCATGGCGAGTCCTTCATGGCGCTGATCATGAAC
>JBKJYC010000182.1:0-10106 GCA_046715885.1 Usitatibacter sp. | reverse complement strand
GTCCTTCAGCTCCGCCTTGCCGAGCGCCTCCAGGCTGTTCAGCCCCGAGCTGTTGTCGGCTTCCGCGAAGGCCACGTCGAAGCCCATGACCTTCACCTGGTACTTCTCGAACAGCTGCTTGATCATCAACGCCAGCCGGTCGCGGCTCCAGGGCCACCGGCCCTCGGCGTTCAAGCTCTTCTCGTCGATGTCGAGGATGACCACCAGAGGGTCCTGCGTCTTCGGCATGAACAGGCGCACGCGCGCGTCGTAGGCGAAGAGCTCCATCTGCTGGATGAAGCGCAGGTTGATGTCGCCACGCTCGTTCAGGACAAACACCAGCACGACCAGCACGCCGATGCCGATGCGCAGCAGGCTGCGCAGGGAGAACCTGGGGTTCCAGCGACTGATCTTCACGGGGTGTGCGGCCTCATCTTCTTGTGATACGCCGGTCCCTCGTCAGTGGACGTCCGGCGGCTCCGGCTCGCGGGAATGATACGCGAACGTCGCTTCCAACGCCCGCGCCGCGGCCGCCGGCGAGAAGTGCTCGCGCACGTTGGCGAGGGCCGCCTCGGAGAGCCGGCTCCAGAGCGCCTCGTCGCGGTACAGGCGCGCCACCGCTTGCGCGAACGCCTCCGGATCATCGGCGATCAGGACATCGATGCCGTCGGTGAGATGCATGCCCTCCACCGATGTGGTGGTGGCCACCATCGGCAGGCCGAAGCTCATGGCATGGTTCACCTTGCCCTTCACGCCGGCCCCGTAGCGAAGCGGCGAGACCGAGAGCCGGGCGCGCTCGAACCAGGGCGCGAGGTCGGCCACGTAGCCCACCACCTCGAGCCCTTCCTGGGCAAGGTCGCGCACCGACTGCGGCGGGTTGCTGCCGATCAGGTAGCTGGTCACGCCCGGAAGCAGGCGGCGCACGTGCGGCAGGACCTCGCGGGCATAGAACGACGCCGCGTCCACGTTCGGCGGGTGGCGGTAGCCGCCGACGAAGACGATGCCCGCGCGCCCGGCGAAGGGTGCGACGCGACCCGCGACCTCGTGGATGTTGGTCTGGATCACCACGCGCGCGCGGGGAACCTCGTGCGCGAGCACCTCCTTTTCAACCGGGCTCACCACCCAGGTCACGTCGCAGCGCCGGATGCAGTCGACTTCCTGGTCGCGGATGGTCTCGGCGTTGCGCGCCAGCGAGCGGCTGTCCTCGAGCTCCGCCAGGCGGCGCGTGCGCAGGAAATGCAGGTCGAGCGTGTCGAGAACCAGCAGCGCCTGGGGGGCGTGGCGGCGCACCGCGTCGATGTGGCGCGCGGCGATGTAGTAGCGCGCCAGCACGACCATGTCGAACTCGCGCCCGTTGTCCTCGATGTAGGACTCGACGGATCTCACGTGCGGATGGTGCAGCACCTCGACGCCCTCCTGGGCGAGGGCGCTGGCGTATGGCTCGCGACGTTCGAGGTTGTCGGCAACGAAAGTGACCTTGCAGCCCGTCTCGCGCATCACCTGCAGCAGCCGCCACGTGCGCACCGAGCCGGAATCCTGGTCCGGGGTGAGCATGCAGGCCTCGACGAAAAGCACACGGCGGCGCGCTCCGCGATCGCGCTCGAGGCGCGGAAGCAGGCCATTGACGCGGTGGGCGGAGAGGGCGGTGCGCCACTTCTCGTAGAAGCGCTCGCGGTTCACCGCCTGGTGGCGCTTGATGCCGCCGGTTTCCGCGGTCCCGTGGGATACGCCCTCGAAATGCACGACTTCCGCGCGCGGCTGGTAGTACACCCTGCGCCCGGCGGCGCGCGCCTGGAAGCACAGATCCGTATCCTCGTAGTAGGCGGGCGCGAAACCGGCATCGAACCCACCGAGGCTGTCGAAGAGGTCCTTGGGCACCAGCAGGCACGCGCCCGAGACGTAGTCGGCCTCGCGCAGGTATTCGTATTCGGGCTTCGAGGGATCGTCTGCGCGTCCGTAGTTCCATGCGGAGCCGTCGCGCCAGACGATGCCTCCGGCTTCCTGCAGACGCCCGTCGGGATACACCAGCTTGGCGCCCGCCACGCCCGCATCGGGGAAGCGCGCGAAGACATCGAGCAGCGCCTCGAGCGCGCCATTGCCGAGCACCGCGTCGTTGTTGAGGAACAGCAAGTAGTCGCCGCGCGCCAGCCCGGCTCCTCTGTTGCAATTGGCGAGGAAGCCCAGGTTCGTGTCGTTGCGCACGAAGCGCACGCCGCGCACCGGTGCCAGCGCCTGGGCCGCGGACGTGGGCGCGGCGTCGTCCATCACGATCACCTCGAGGGGTACACGCTCGGCTTCGCGCGCTAGCGCCTTGAGGCAGGTGAAGGTGTGCAGGTCCTGGCCGTAGGTGGGGACGATCACGGAAACCCGCGGGGCCGGCGCGACCGGGAATTCGAGCGCGCGGATGGCGGACTCCAGCCCGGGACGGGCCTGCAACCCGGCGGCGTTCGGCTTGCGCAGGAGCTTCTGCCGCATCCGGCGCAGGAGCGCCCCGGGGCCCTCGTCGCGAAGCACCCGCCGCGCGACCGAAAGCCGCGGCGGCAGCAGACGCGCCTGGTGGCCGAGGCCGCGCGTGAAACGCGCCGCCAGCTTCGCGCGGTGGACCGCATGGCGCATCGGCCCGGTGATGCGCCAGAACGTGCTGCGCTCGAATTCCGCCACGCGCTCGCGCGCGGCGGCCACCGCGCCCTCGAGGGCCTTTACGTGATCGGTGTGCACGCGCTTGAAGTCGGTGAGGTCGCGCTCGCGCTGCCGCAGGTCGCCTTGCAGGCGGTCCACCTGCAGGCGCAGGTCGCCGCCCGCCATGTCGTGCTCGCGCGCGCGCGCGGCAAGCGCGGCGAGCGACTCGCCATGCCCGCAGCGCACCCCGGCGTTGAAGAGGTCAAGAAGGCCTACGGGACGGGACGGCTCGTTCGGCGGGAACCAGTGGTAGCTGGGCAGCGCGATCGCATTCGCCGGCGTCACCGGAGGCGGCCGCGGCGCCAGGGGCTCGAGGTACTGGCGGCGGTATTGCTCCGGAGTCACGGTTCAATCCCCGGTGGCGGCGCGCGCCGCAGGCTGCAAGCGCGCGAGCAGCGCATCATTGAGCGCCGCGGGCTGCGTGTTCCAATCGAAGAGCGTGGCCGCACGCTGGTTGCGCAGGCGCTCCGGGAACGCGCCAAAGTCCGGGGCCAGGATCGGCACGCCCGAGCGCAGCGCGACGCTCAATGTGTAGGAATAGCTCTCAGGCACCTGCGAAAGGAAAAGCACTGCGTCGACGCGCTCGAGCGCCAGCAGCTCGTCGAGCCGCGCATCGGGGTACGTACCCGTCACCGACAGGGGCGCATCCGGCCACTGCGCAAGCGCGCGGCCCAGGTGACCGATGACGCGGAAATGCAGCGGCAGGCCGCGCCGCGCCGCATCCTGCGCGCACGCCTCGAGCACGTCGAGCCCCTTGATGTTTGAAATGCCGCCCAGGATGGCCACGCGAAAGGCGGGGGGTGCGACCATTTCCGCGGCGTTTTCGAAATGCGCCCATTCGGCCACCTCGAGCCCCGGGAATCGCGCGCGTACTCGCTCCGCCAGGTCGCGCGACGGGGCGATCACGCGCTGCGCGCGGTGCAGGAACCCGCCGAAGAGGCGGCGCCAATCGGAGATGTCGAGGCCCCAGGCGGCCGGGCGCTTCGCGAGGCACGCACGGCAACCGGACTCGTCGGGCTCGCCACAGTAGAGCCCGCGCTCGTCGTTGAGGTGGTACTGCGGACAATAGGCGAGGTAGTCGTGCAAGGTGACGTCGTAGGGCACGGCCAGCTCCTGTGCGAGCTCGAGGACGTCGCGCGGCAGGCCATGGACATGGTGGAAGTGAACGCGCGACACCGAGAGGTTGCGCATCAGCTCGCGCAGCACCGGGCCATCGCCAGCCGCCTCGAACCAGGCGCGGAACTCCTCGCCCTGCCGCAACCACCGCAGCGACAGGTTTCCGCCCTCGGTGGGTTGCAGCAGCAGCACCTCGCACTCGCCGGAGATCAGTTGGGCGAGCGCGTCCACGTGCTTCTGCACGCCGCCACCCCAGTGGTGCGAGACGAAAAGCACGCGCGGGCGCGGGGAAGCCTGCAGGCGCGCGACGTCGATGGCGCGCCGGAAGGCACGCGCCGGGTCGGCGCCGATGTACTCGCGCACGCGCGTCATGAACTCCGGGTAGCGAAGATCCACCAGCTTCTGGGCGGCCTGGCGCCGGTCGGCCCCGGTGCCGCGGAAGGAGACCTCGCCCTCGTGGAAGACAAACGTGTCTGCGCAGAGCAGGTGGCGGAAGCCCTCCCGCGCGGCGCGCATGCAGAAGTCCACTTCCTCGCCGTAGCCGCGGCCGAAGGCTTCCTCGTCGAAGTACCCGACGGCGTCCAGGCATTCGCGGCGGATCAGCATGCAGAAGCCCACCGCGGTGGGAATGTCCACGGAGGCACCGGCATTCACGCGGGCGACCAGGCGGTCGAGCTCGCGCGCGGCCATGCCCGTCGGCAGCGCGTTCGACTCGTTGGCGCGCGGGTAGCTGCAGAGCGTGGCGTTGTTCGAGAACGGCGTCACGGTCCCGACCCGGGGCTGCCGGCCGGCGCATGCGGCGAGCCGGTCGATCCACCCGTCGGCGACCTCGGTATCGCTGTTGAGGAGGATCACGTCGCGATCGGCATCGAGGCGCATGCCCTCGTTCGCGGAGGCGACGAAGCCGCGGTTGGCCGGGTGCACGATGAGGCGGATGCGCCCGCTGCGCTCGACGTGGCGCAGCCACTCCGAGATCCCGGCATCCGGGCTCGCGTCGTCGATCACCACGACCTCGTGCGCCGTCTCGCAGCGCGCGCCGAGCACGCTCTCGATGCAGCGCTGCGTTTCGCGCAGACCGAGGAAAACCGGGATAATGACGTTGAGCAAAGTTCGCCATGCAGAGCGGAAAACGCAATTTTATATGATCCGTCCCGAAGTTCTCGCGAACGCCCTTGAGATCCAGTACCAATTCCAGCAGGCACGACCCTTCCGCCACGTGGCGCCGGCTCGGGCTCGGCGGCAGCTCCGATGCCTGAAGCCTTCGATGCGGCCCTGGCGGCAACCTTTGATCCCGAGCTCGATCGCGTAGCTCGCATCTTCCGGGACCATGGCGGGACGGACTTCGGGTACCTCGCCTGGCATTTCCGCCGCTTCCGCGAAACGAAGCAGCTCTTCGAGCAGACCAGCGAGCGGCGTGGACTACGCGTCCTGGATGTGGGCGCCCATTGGCTGAGGAAAACCCCCGTGCTGCGGAGGAACCTCCACGTCGAGGTGGAGTTGCCGCGGAAGGAGCGGGGCATCACCATCTCTCCCACTTTCTGACGGCGTTACCTTCGAGCGCAGTAGGTGATCCGCCAGCCTCCGAGGTAGCCGAGCGCGGATCGCGATCCGCTCGAAGATCGCATCGGGGCGCGTCGTCGATCACTTTGCGTCTCGCGAAGGCCGTGGAAAACCGGGATAATGACGTCCAGCAAAAGGACGCGTTTTCAGAGCGAAAACCAATCGATGTGATCCGTCCCGAAGTCCTCGCAAACGCTCTCGAGATTCAGCACCAGTTCCAGCAGGCGTGGCCCTTCCGCCACGTCGCGATCGAGGGCTTCCTCGACCCCGGCGTGGCCGGGGGCCTGCTCGCCGACTTCCCGCGCTTCGACCCGGCCATGGCGATGAACGAGCACGGCGAGGTGGGCCGCAAGGCCGTCTTCGAGCGCGTGACGGGCATTAGCGCCGGGTACCGCGAGTTCTACCGCTACATCAACTCAAAGCCGTTCCTGGAGGCGATGTCGGAGCTCACGGGCATCCCCGACCTGATGGCCGACGAGACGCTCTTTGGCGGCGGCACGCACGAGAACCTCGACGGCCAGGCGCTCGACGTGCACGTGGACTTCAACATCGACGAGCGGCGCATGCTGCACCGCCGCGTGAACCTGCTCGTGTACCTGAACAAGGAGTGGGAAGAGGGCTGGGGCGGCAGCATCGAGCTGCACTCGGATCCCTGGACGCCGAAGGCGGACCGGATGAAGAGCTTCGTGCCGCTCTTCAACCGCGCGGTGATTTTCGAGACCAACGAGTACTCGTGGCACGGCTTCAAGCGCATCCGCTTGCCCGAGTCGCGCAGAGACCTGTCGCGCAAGTCGTTCTCGATCTACCTCTACACGAAGGACCGGCCCGCGCAGGAGGTAGTGGCCCCGCACACCACGTTCTACGTGCCCGCCCCTCCGCCGGAGCGCCTGGCGGCGGGCGCCACGCTCACGGCCCAGGACGCCGAGGAAATCCAGATCGCGTTCGCAAGCCGCGACGGCCTGCTGCGCATGTACCAGAAGCTGCTCGTGGAGAAGGAGCAGCGGCTGCGCGATCTCGTCTCGATGCGGCGCGATGCGCAGGACGGGTCGATGCACGGCTACAACGTGATCCTGTCCTCGCGCTCGTGGCGGCTGATCATGGCGTTACACCGTATCAAGTACCGGCTTACCTCGTTCGCGCGCCGGGTGGGATTCGGTGGCCGTTGAGGTCCGCGCGTGCCCGCTCGGGTGCGCCGAGTCCGGGACCTCGCTGGGCGAGCTGCCCAACACCGGCCATTACAAGCTCTCGCGCGATGCCTACGCGCTCGCGCGTTGCGGCTGCGGGAAGCTGCTGTACCTCTCGCCCGCGCCCTCCGACGAGGACCTGCGCGTCATCTACGTCGACAACGACCAGTTCAGCGACGAGTACACGAGCCCCGAGCGCGTCGCAGCGATCCAGGAGTACACGGGCCATTGCTTCGACCGGCTGGCGGATGCGCGGGGCTGGGACCTGGCGCGCGGTGTGCGCGTGCTCGAGGTGGGCGCGGGGCTCGCCTGGATGTCGCGCGCGGCCAAGGCGCGGGCGCCGCAACATCGCACTGTCGCGCAGGACGTCTCGCCCGAGGCCGTGTCCGCGTGCCCCTGGGTGGACCACTACGTGCAGGGCTTGGTGTCCGACCCGCGCGTCACGCGCCACGGGCCCTTCCAGCTCATCTCGCTCACGCACGTGATCGAGCACCTCACGTTCCCGCGCGCGGTCCTGCAGGAGTGCCGCGACCTGCTCGCGGCGGACGGCGTGATCTTCATCACTGCCCCCCACCGGCCGCGCGACTGGCGCGAGGGCGACCTCGAGGCGTGGCGGCGCTACTCGTACAACCACGTGCCGGCGCACATCCAGTACTTTTCCGAGGGAAGCGTGCGCCGCCTCGCGGAGGCGATCGGCTGCGACCTCGCCTACTGGTCGCACCAGCACGAGGACGGCGAGGCGTTCGAGGCCTGGCTCACGCCGGCGGGAACGCGGCCCTCGCTGTGGCGGCGCATGCTGGGCGCGCGCTAGGGACGCGCTACTTGCGCGCGGCGAAGAGGATCGGCCATCCCCCGAGGTAGCCGTACCCGGGATCGCGATAGAGCAGTGCGGTGGCCTCGGAGAATCCCGCGGCGCGCGCATGCTCCAGCACGTCCCATCCGAAATCGTGGAAGCACAGCACACTGCCATCCGGGCTGACCGGGTCGCCGTGGTAGATCGGCGGGTGATCGTGCACGAGCGCGCCCGACGCGTCGAAACGCGCGCGCGTGCGGGTCGTCGGCGAGTCCTCGAGGAACGGAATGCTGAAGAGGATGGTGCCCCCAGGCACCAGCACGCGGCAGCACTCGGCCAGCGCCGCCCGGTAGCCCGGGATGTGCTCCAGCACGTCGAAGGTGAGGATCGCGTCGAGCGAACGGTCCGGGAACGAGAGCCGCGTGAGGTCCTCGTGCCGGATGCCGGCCGCATCCACCTCGCCCGGCTTGGCGTCGGGGAGGTACTCGCTCCCCACCAGCCGCGGATGACGCGTTCGGAGCAGGTGGAAGGTCGGCGTCACCTGCTCGGTGATGTAGATCCGCGAATCGGCGCGCAGGCGAAGGTGCTCGGTGGCGACGTGCACGCAGGCGCGCTGGCGGTTGTTCATGCGGCAGACCGGGCACACCATCCGCTCGCGCCAGTTGGGGATGCGGCGGGTCCCGAGGTCGGTCGCGTAGAGGTAGTCCATCTCGAACTCGACGTCGGCCTGGTCCACCCAGCAGCGCCCGGGCACCTTGAACGGCACGTCGGGATGCGCCTGGGCGAGCGCCAGCTCGAGGTCCCAACTGCGAGCGCCGTGGCGTGCGATGTGCGTCCGGTACGCGTCGAGGCTTGCGATCCGATGGACTTCGAGCCGCCGCGGACCGAGAAGGCCGCCCAGGCGCCGCGCCGCCCGGTGCCGCCAGTGCCGCAGGGCGGCCAGGGTGAATGGCGAGGTCATGGGCCCGCATACTACAGCCCCGCCTTACATTGGAGACAACCAATCGAGGGCCGCGGCACGCTACGCGCGCAGCATCGCGCGCACGGCCTCGAGGTGGGTGCCGGGGTTGCCGTCCTCGTCGTAGATTCGTGCGCGGTAGACGAAACCCCAGAGGCAGACATCGGTGATCTCCAGCGGAGTCGTCCCGGTGTTCTCGATCGCGAACTCGACCCGGCCGGCACGGTGTCGCTCCGCCGGGAACGCCGCTTCCAGCTTGCCATCCCCGTGCACTGCGATCTGCGCCTCGGTCGCCCCGTGCGACGTGAGCCGCAGGCGGCCGGGACCCGCGGGGGCGCGTGCCATCGCGGAGAAGCGCATCGTCTCGTAGTGCGGCGTGCCCCATCCAACCTTGTCCGGCTCCATGGTCTGGGTGAGGGCTGCCCCGGGCGCCAGCGAGACGAAGCGCGGCTCCCCGTCGGGCAGGACGCGAACCTCTCCCCGGGCTTTCCATCCCAGCAGGCCGCGAAGGAACGCGGTGTTGTACAGGTGGTTCACCCGGTAGTCGAAGTAGTTCCAGAACGCGAAGCCGCGCGAGTACCGCCGCAGCAGCTTTCCGGCGCCGACGAGGTACTCGCCCATTTCCTCGGGCCGCACCTTGGTCCAGCTCGCGAACTGCGGCGACTCGTCGTGGAAGATGAACTGGTCGAGGAGGTGGCGGGTGTTGCGCCCGTTGTCGGTCACGCGCAGCAACATGCGTTCGAGGTTCGCGAGCACCTGCGCGGCGGGCAGGAGCGTCTCGTGGCTCTGCGCGTACATCGCGGGGAAGAAATACGTGACGCGCATTCCCCAGTCCGTCGTGCGCGCGTCGTTCTCGAGCCAGACGTTTTCCTCGCCCAAATGCATCCGGTCGTAGTCCACGCGCACCTGCATCGCGAGGCGCGGCCACGCCGCGCGCCCGTGCGCGAGCAGCGTGCTCAGCGATTCATTCACGAAATGGTGGTAGGAGCGGTAGGCCTCGCAGTCGTTAGACGGGATCGTCACTTCGTTGAGGCTTGCAATGGGCTTCCCGAACAGTCGCGAGATCTCGGCAAGATCGAATCGCTCCCCGAGATAGCTGCGGAAGCCCAGTGATTGCGCGAGCGCCAGGCGCTCGGTGGGCGTCTTGAAGACCATGAGCTCGCGAATCGAGGGGAAGTCCTCCCAGGAGAAGAACGCGAAGCGGAAGCCCGCGAACGCCTCCGCGATCCGCCTGACCTCGCGCAGGTACGTGAGCCATCCCTCGCGAACTTCCCGCCGGCTGAAGAGCCCCACGACGCGCTCGTCGAAGTCGCCGACGCTCTCGGGATCGCTGTTGAACGGGTAGGAGACGCGGAGGATGAAGCGCAGTCCCGCGTCCTGCACCATCGCGAGGAGCTGGCGCAGGCGCCCGAGGTTTACCTCGTCGAAGGTGGAGGGCACGACGGTGCGCTGGAAGCCGCGCCACGGCACCACGATGATGACCGCGTCGAAGCCGTCGCGGCGGATCTGCGCCAAGTGTGCGGGCGCTTCCGCCAGGACGGCGGAGTCCCAGAAGTTCAGCGGCTGTGTGCGACCGAAGTAGTGGACGGCCCGGAGGTAGTGCGCCGTTCCGCGACGCCCGAAGGGTGATGTCACGGGTGACACAATAACGGAAAAAATTCCGTCATCACGACCGCAGCCGCCGCGGGCGCGACGGCACCGGCCGCCGAGGCCGAGAAGGACGGCTGGCACGAAAAAAAACCCCGCCAGGGCGGGGTTTCGATTTGGTGGAAGGCGGCGTCACCAATATACTAGATGCAACACCTTGATGCGTAACAAGTATTCTAGTACTTGAGCT
>JBKJYC010000181.1:0-4179 GCA_046715885.1 Usitatibacter sp. | reverse complement strand
GCAGCATGTCGATCTCGTACTGGTGGTAGGACAGCGCCTGCTCCAGGTTCACGCCGTCCGCGCCGTTCTGGGCCAGGATCTCGTGCTCGAGGATCGACTTCGCCTCGTCGCGCCACTTCGCCGCCTCGGGCCAGTGCGGCCAGGTCAGCGCGGCGATGAAGACGCCGGTGGCCTCGCCGACCAGGTGGTTGTTCGCGGAGGAGTAGAGCGAGAAGTTCTCGCGGATGAAGCGCACGTGCTCGTGCACCGAGGCGAGCCAGCGGCGCTTGAGCTGTGCGCCCGCGCCGCTGGCGAAGAGCGCGGAGGCGCTGCCGCCGAGGAGCTGCCACGCCACCGACCAGTTCATCAGCCGCAATGCGGCCTCGTTGGCGCTCGACCAGTTGGGACCGCGGCGCGGCGGGCACAGGGTGAACCAGCTCTCCAGGTGGCGGCGGATCGCCTCGAAGTAGCGCGGGTTCGAGGTGAGCGCGTAGGCCTGGGCGAGCGTGACCAAGTGCTGGTGGCGGTTGATCTCCCACAGGTACTTGCTGTCGCCCACCAGCCCCGCGTCGCGGTAATCGAGCAGCGGCCCGAAGCCCATGGGCGCGTCGATGCCCGTCTTCGGGTCCTTGTTCCACGCCGGCGGTGAGCCCAGCTCGTAGCCCTCGAGGGCGAACACGTCGATGCGGCCTTCCGCGATGCGCTCCGCGGCGGCGACATAGGGCCTGGGGTCGATGTGCGGGGAGGTGAGCACCCAGGGCTCGGAGCGCGCCGCCAGGTCGGGCTCGGGCGGCGCCGCCTGCGTGAGCCAGCCGTAGCTCTCGGCGCGCGTGGTGATCGCCTTGCGCGTGCGATGCGCCACTTCCGCCGGCGACATGCAACGCAGGCGGTTCAGCTTCCAGGCGAGTCCCTCAGGCCGCTGCATGCTGCCGGTGCCAGACTTCGAGGTTGAGGAGCGTCCATAGCACCTTCTCCCGGTTCTGGCGGCCGTCCAGGTGCTCGGCGATCATCGCGTCGAGCACGGCCGGGTTGTAGTACTCGCGCGTCTTCGAGCCGGCGCCCTGCAGGTGCTCCTGCAGGTAGCCTCGCATCGGACCGCGGAACCATTCGTTCACGGGCACGCGGAAGCCGACTTTCTTGCGCTCGATGATGTGCCGCGGCAGCAGCTGCTTCGCCGCCTGCCGCAGGATCCACTTGCCCGTGAGGCCGCGAAGCCGGTGGTCGTCGGGAAGGCGCGAGGCGTACTCGGCGAACTCGTGGTCGAGGAACGGCACGCGCGATTCGATCGACGCCGCCATGGTCATGCGGTCGCCGCGCTCGAGCAGGTTGTCCGGCAGCCAGCTGGTCTGGTCGAAGTAGAGGATGTTCCGCAGCGAGGTGTTGCCGCGCAGCGTGTCGAAGGCGTGCACTCCGTTCAGCACCGCGCAGGCCGGAAGCGCCGAGAGCTGGTCGATCTCGGCCGGGTCGAGCGCGCCGAACCAGCGGGCGTAGCGCGCCTGGCGGTTCTCGAGCGCCAGGTTCGCCATCGCGGTCTTGGCACGGCGAAAACCGTACGGAAGCGCGTGCACGATGGGCTCGAAGAGTCCACGGCGCATCGTCCCGGGCAGCTTCTGATATGCCGAGGTGAAGCGCTCGGCCGAGTGCTTGGGGTAGCCGCCGAGGAGCTCGTCGCTCCCCTCCCCCGTGAGCACCATCTTCACGGTACGGCCCGCCTCTTTGGCCAGCCGGTAGATCGCGATGTCCGAAGGCTCGCACACCGGCGCGTCGCGGAAGGCCACCAGCCGGGGAAGCTCCTCGATCAGGTCCTCGGGATCGATCACGAGCTCGTGGTGCTCGGTCCCGCAGTGCTTCGCCACCACCGCCGCATGGCGCAGCTCGCTGTACTTCTCCTCCGGGAAGCCCACGGAGAAGGTCTTCACGTGCGGGCTGTGGCGCTTCATCAGGGCGACGATCATCGACGAGTCGATCCCGCCCGAGAGGAAGGCGCCGAACGGCACGTCGCTCACCATCTGCAGCTTGACCGATTCCTCGAGCTTGGCGAGGAAGCCGCGCACGTCGGGGTCGCGGCCGAGGTCGCTCTCGCGCGGCAGGCGGTCGGGCGCGGTCCAGTAGCGCTCCTCGCGAAAGACGCCGCGCTCCCAGACGCCGTAGCTGCCGGGCATGAGCTTGCGCACGCCCTCGTAGAGGGTGCGGGGCGCGGGCACGTAGCGGTATGCCAGGTAGTCGCGCACGGCGCCCAGGTCCACTCGCGGCGCCACGCCGGGCACCTTCAGCAGCGCCTTGATCTCGGAAGCGAAGGCGAGGCCGCGGGGCCCCTCGTGCACGAACAGCGGCTTCTCTCCGAAACGGTCGCGCGCCACGAACAGGCGCTCGCGTTTCGCATCCCACAGGGCGAAGGCGAACATGCCGCGCAGCCGGTGCAGCACGTCCATGCCCCAGGCCTGGTAGCCGCGCAGCAGCACCTCGGTGTCGGAATCGAGCTTGAAGCGGCAACCCGCGCGCGCGAGCTCCTCGCGCAGCTCGCGGAAGTTGTAGATCTCGCCGTTGAACGTGAGCGCCAGTCCGGCGACGTCGTCGCACATCGGCTGGTGCGCGCCGTTCGGGTCGATGATCGCCAGGCGTCGGTGGCCGAGCATCACCTGGTGGCCGGTCGTGGCCGCGATGAAGGCGCGCTGTCCGAAGCCATCGGGCCCACGATGGGCCAGGGCCTCCAGCATGGCCTCCATGGTTTCGGGGAGAAGGGAGGCGCCGGGGGTGGCGATCCAGCCTGCGATTCCGCACATGATGCGTCCCTAAAGGCGCGGACGGCGCAGGAAGCCGTCCACGACACAGAAATCGCCCGCGCGGTTGATCGTGTGCAGCCCGAGGATGCCCTCGGGCGCGCTCGGCACCACCGTTTCCACCAGCTGCTCCTCGTACTCCTGCGGCGTGAGCTTCTCGATGCGCTGGATCGCGATCCCGGACCCGTAGAGCGGCGCGCAGACCTGAGCCGGCCGGTAGAGCTTGCCGTTGCGGCGATAGACGCGTCCCGCGGGGCGCGAGCCACGCACGTCGGATTTCACCGGATTCACCTGGTGCGGCTCCCACGGGCCCAGCAGCCGGTCCGCGGAAAAGAGGTGCAGCTCGTCGTTCAGCGAGGCGCCCGGCGGCGCCACGTTGGCGAACATCCACCAGCGGCCTTCGTGCTGGCAGAGCGTTGCGTCCACCGCGCGCACGTTGTGCAGCAGCGTTGCCTCGCGCTTCCACAGGTGCGGGAACTCGACGCAGCGCCACGCCTCGACCCGATTGGCGTCCGCGGTCTCCGGAATCATGTAGAGCTCGCCGCCATCCTCGACCAGGAACGGATAGGACAAGTGGTAGTCGCATTGGAGGACCTTGCGCGGCTCGGAAACGCGCCCTGCCCGGTCCACCTCGACCACGCAGATGTGCGCCTTGCGGGTGGCGAACATCAACTCCTCGAAGAAGATGAAGCAGCGCCCGCCGCGCACCACCGGGAATGGATCGGCCCAGTAGCGGTCCTTGGGCGGCATGAGCTGCACGAAGCCGCTCAGGTCCGCGGGCGACGCGGCGGCCTCGCCGAAGGCGAACGCCACGAACCACTGTTCCACGTAGAAGGATTTCTGGATGGCGCGCCGCGCGATGCTGGCGCCGATGCGCGAGAGCGAGCGCAGGTTGCGCGCATCCGCCCGTGGCGAGCGCTCCAGGCTGTCCGCCGTGGGCAGGATGTCGCGCGCATCGAGCCACGCCTCGCCCTGGCGGTGGAGCTCGGAGAGCGCGCGCACCGGGAAGAGCACCGTCTTGCGCAGCAACTCGTCGCGATTGCGAGCCACGGAAAAGTCGAAGGTGCGCGACCACGAGCGCCAGGCCACGCGGCGCTCCCCGCCGGGGCGGCGCGCCACCAACGCGGAAGACGACGTGTGGCTTGCGTCCACGACCTCATGCACGCCGGGAAGCGCGGCGCCGTAACCCCTCGACTCGTCGAAGCCGAAGCGCCACACGCCGTAGCGCGCCAGCTCCTCGAGGACGAAGTCGTCGAAATCGCCGAAGGCGAGCGCCACATCGAGGTGCAGGGCGGCGATCGACTCGCGCCACGCCGCAAGCTGGTCCATCGGCGCGCTGTCGTCGAGGAGCGCCATCGACGCCACGTCGGGCAGGTGCCGGTGCAAGTCCACGGGAACGCACTCGTCGGGGCCGGAGCCG
>JBKJYC010000180.1:0-11952 GCA_046715885.1 Usitatibacter sp. | reverse complement strand
CCCCAGGAGTTCGCGACACCCGCGACCGTGGTGGAGTGGCAGATGCGCGCCTGGTGGTCCGTGTTGTTGGTGCAAAACATCGACACGAACTTGCGGAACAGGTACGCCTGCTCGTTGCTGTGCTTCGACGATCCGATCCAGAAGGTCGCATCCGGGCCCGACTCCTTGCGGATCTGCAGGAGCTTGTCGCCGATCTCGTTGATCGCCTGCTCCCAGGAGATGCGCTTGTATTTTCCGCCCTCCAGCTTCATCGGGTACTTCAGGCGGTGCGAGTGCTCGGTCATGCCGTGCTCGCGGACCGACGCGCCCTTGGCGCAATGCGCGCCCAGGTTGATCGGCGAGTCGAATACCGGCTCCTGGCGCGTCCACACGCCATCCTGCACCACGGCATCGATGGCGCAGCCCACGGAGCAGTGCGTGCAGATCGTGCGCTTCACCTCGGTCTTGCCCTTGGCGGCCTGGGCCTTCGCCTCACCGATCATGTTGAGCGGGAGCTGGCTCGCGAACGCGGCCGCCCCGACCGTCATCCCCGAGCCCTTCAGGAACGCGCGTCGGTCGACCGTCTTCGCGGCGAGCGCGGACATGGCGCGCGACAGCGGGTTGCGCTGCTCGGCGCGGCCTTCGGCTTTTCTGGTCAGTAGCATGGTCGGCCTCCTAGACCTGCGTCGTCTTGTAGTACTTCAGGATGTGCTCGGAGACGTGGTAGCCCTTGGTCTTTCCGACCGCGGGGGCGGCATTCTTCCCGGTGCCCGTGGTCGCGGTGGCGACGGCGGCAACGGCGCCGGCGGTTCCCAGCCCTGCGGCAACCAGGAAGTTTCGGCGGCTGCTCGGTTTTGCGCTTTTCATCTCACGTCTCCTTTTTACTGACGATTCAAACCAGCCGGTACGACTCGGATTCGATGGCCGTGAAGGCGAGGCCCAGCGCGGCGACCTTGCGGTAGAAATTCGCGCTCACAGCCTCCTGCATGGCCCGGAGGAATTTCCCCAACCCGGGCTCCAGGTGGGCCTGGTAGAACTGGCGTTGCTCGGCGAGCGTGCCGGGCCCGCGTCCCGCTCCGCCCGCGACCAGCACGCGCATCACGTCGAAGAGCCCGGCCCAATGATCGTCGGGTTCGGTGACGGCGTCGCGCTTGGCGAGCTGAAAGCGCGCGAGGTCGGCCTGCAGCTTGACGCGCGGGTGGTCCACCGAGCTCGCCCCGACGTAGAAGGCGGAATAGATCGAGACCTCCGCCGCGCCGATGCCCTGGAACAGGGCCTGGTACTCGTCGACCGCGGCATCCGGATCCATCACCGAAGCGGCCGCGACGAACTCGCGCCACGCCTTGGCGAGGGCGGGCTCCCCGTCGTCGGGAATCTCGCCCGCCACGGCGACCGTAGCCAGCAGCCTCGCGTCGGGCGCCGCATTCAGGAGGCGCGCGAACAGCGCATAGAAATCCGCCCGCGCCTGCTCCTCGGGTGGGAGCGGCCGGTGGACCTGCACGCGCACGGCGGTTTCGAGGCTCATAGCTTGAGGATCGAGGCTTCGTTCTCGTTCGACATCATGTCGACCACACGGCAGTCGGCGCACATCTGCAGGCGGCGCTGCGCCTGCGCAGAGGCAAACATCGAATGCCCGGCCAGCCTTCCCAGCATCGTCGCCACCATCTGCTGCGTGCCGAAGGGCTTGGCGCAGCTGACGCATAGGAACGGCTGGGACTGGTTCAGCACGCGCGCCTCGCGCACCCCCTTCGTGAGCAGGAGCCGCGGCTTGAGGGTGATCGCGTCCTCCGGGCAGGTCTTTTCGCAAAGGCCGCACTGCACGCAATTGCGCTCGAGGAACTTGAGCATCGGCTGGTCCCCGCCATCCATCAGGGCGGACTCGGGGCAGGCGCCGGCGCACGCCATGCAGAGCGTGCATTTCCGGGCGTCGACGACCACCTCGCCGTAGGCAGCGCCTGCCGCAAGGGGAATCTCCTCGCGCGGCACGGGCGCGTGCTTCGCCAGATGCTCGACCGCGAATTCGATCGCGGTGCGCTTGTCGTTCGAGAGCAGGAAGGCCGCCGGCGGTGGCAAGAGGGTCGGCCCCTCCAGCGCCGCGAGGGCGGCGCTCGCCGACTGCGCGTCGCTCGCCTCGATGACCGCGAAATGCGTTCCCGGGTATCCCAGCGCGGTGAGAATCGATTGCCCCAGCGCCGCCTGCTCCTTCAAAGCCCGAACGTAATCTGGCGCCTCGGCGCCCGTGCAAAGCACCGCGACCTGGCTGGCACCAAATGCGATGGCGGGCAGCATCAGGTCCAGACCCACGGAAGCCACATGCCACGCCTCGAAGGGAATCACGCGCGCCGGTATGCCATGGCCCTGGACGGCTCCGCCGCCTAGCAGCTCGCGGCCCTCGAGGCCGCTGTGGAACAGGATGACCGGGTCGGAACCGCCCGCCTGGCGGTACGTGGACAAAAGCTGCTTCAACTGCGCGCCGCGATCGGCGACGCGCGGGAACTGGTAGCTCATGGCGCCCGATGGGCAGACGGTCGAGCAGGCGCCGCAGCCCATGCACAGGTGCGGATCCACCACGACATGGTCGCCGTCGGACTCGATGGCGGATGCCGAACAGATCTCGATGCAGGCGTTGCAGCCCGTGATGCCGGAACGGCTGTGCGCGCAGATGCTCTCGCGGTAGGCGAAGTAGCGCGGTTTTTCGAACTCGCCCACGGCCTCGCGCAACTCTTCCAGCACGGGCCCCAGCGAAGAGCCGGCGGGCGGCGCGCGGAAATAGCCCTGCGGCGGCTGGTGCATCGCGAACAGGGGCTGGATGGAAAAATCCAGGACCAGGTCGAATTTGGCTTCCGAAGAGGGCTTCGGCGGCTGGCCGGGCGCGCGCAGCTCGGCGAGGACGGCGACGAACTCGCCCAGATACCCGCTCAGCGACTCGATCCTTCCGGACCAGGCGGCAACACCCTCCGGAGCCGCGCCCGCGCCCTCGTCGAGCAGCGTGACGTGCAGATGTGGGGCCAACTGGCGCGCGCACTCGCGCGCCCGAGCTGCGTCGCCGGCGGCGATGACCAGCACATTGCCATGGGATGTGTACGCGACGCTCGCCACGGGATCGGGCGGAGCAAGGTTCACGAGGGATGCGAGCGCCGCGCTCTTGGGCCCGCAGGCGTCGGCACGAATCGTCCAGCCCTGGCTTTCGAGCGAGAGCCAGTCATCCCTGATGGTGGAGGACGCCGCGATCGCTCCCGGCCCCTCCTCGACTTGCAACGTCATCGTGTCGACGGCTCGTGATTCTCCGCGCACTCGTCCCGCGGGAATCTCTCCTCTGTTGATGGATTCGCCCGCTGCTCGGGCCCCTTTTATGCGGTCGAGTCTACACCCAAAGAAGCAAACCCGAAGAAAGCGTCCCGGCCCTATTCCGGTACCGCGGGTGGCGAAAGTCCCGCACCCCCAGTATCGGATGCATCGCTAGCGGCAGGCGGAGCAAGGCCTTGTTCGACCAAAGGTTTTTGAGTGCTTTCCAGCGCGTTTGCGATCTTCTCCGCGGGCTCGCCGGGCTCGGTCTCCGGGGTGGGCTCGACATACGCCCCCAGGCGCTCCATCTGCTTCATCTGGCTGAACCACGATTCCGGGATCGGATCGGGTTGCGAGTAGTCGGCGATGTACGTGTCGAGCCCATCCATCACGTTGAAATGCGGGTCCTGGAACAAGGTCCTCAATGCCTTGCTCCTGAGCCCCGGGTCGACCTCGGGCTTCATGAAGCCGGTGAAATCGGACTCGGGCGTCAACGATTCGACCGGTGGGAGGGGTTCCGCGGGCTTCGTCGCGGGCAGCTCCATTGCGCTCGCCGAGGACAGCGCCGACGCCTGCGGCGGGACTTCCGCGGGCGCTCCCGCGCGCGCCTCCGACTTGCGCTTCGACCAGCGCGACAGGAACGGTTCGTCGGCCATCACCCGCGCTCCCGCAGCCGGCCTTCCTTGCCCTTGAAGGACTTCGGGCGCTGCCGAACCTTGGGCTCCGGCCGGTAGTTCGCCTCCACCCACTCGCCCAGCCACGCCGCGAGCTCGGGCCAGACGCTCACGCGCTCGACGCGCTCGCCGCCATCCATGCGGCGCGCCGCCTCGTTGTAGGACAGGGTGGCCTGGAACGGGTACGGCTCGCCCGTGGCCTCGTCGGTGCGCACGGAGATGAAGACACTCGGGTCGCCGCTGCCGGCATTGAGGTAGTAGCCCTCCGCCTCGTCGTTGAACAGGGTCACCTCGAAGCCGGGAAAGATGCGTTGCAGCAGCTCTTCGTGCATCACGATGTCGCGCGGCTCTCCCCCCACGTCGGGTACGACGCCGGCCAGCTGCCATTTGTGGTCTTCCCACCGGCTCTGGACCGATACCCTCTCGAGGATCACGGCTATCTTGCGCGTCGGTCGTTCGATCATCTAGACACTATAATTCATCCATGTCGAAGCTCTTCATCCCACTTACCCAGCTGGCACGGCACGCAGCCATTCCCGGCCTCGCCGCCGTGCCTGGCGCGCAACCGCTCGCCGATCGGCGCGGCCGGCGGCTGCGCGACCTGCGCATCTCGGTGACCGACCGCTGCAATTTCCGCTGCGTCTACTGCATGCCCAAGGAGGTCTTCGACGCGGACTACGAGTTCCTGCCCCACCAGGAGCTGCTCAGCTTCGAGGAGATCGTGCGCGTGGCGCGCATCTTCCGCGCGCACGGCATGGACAAGATCCGCCTCACGGGCGGAGAGCCGTTGCTGCGCAAGAATATCGAGCAGCTGGTCGCCATGCTTGCGCAAGCCATTCCCGGGGTCGACATCACGCTCACGACCAACGGCTCGGCGCTGAAGGCGAAGGCGGCGGCCCTGAAGCGAGCGGGCCTCGCGCGCATCACCGTGAGCCTCGATTCGCTCGACGAAGCGACCTTCCGACGCATGAACGACGTCGACTTCCCGGTCGCGCGCGTGCTCGAGGCCATCGAGGCAGCGGCCGACGCGGGACTGGCCCCGGTGAAGGTGAACATGGTCGTGAAGCGCGGGCTGAACGACCACGAGATCGTGGACATGGCGCGGCGCTTCCACGGCACCGGGAACATCGTGCGGTTCATCGAATTCATGGACGTGGGCTCGACCAACAGGTGGCGCATGGACGACGTCATCCCCTCCGCCGAGGTGGTGCGCCGCATCGCCGCGGAGTTCCCGCTGGAACCCGCGGAAGCCAACTACGGCGGCGAGGTCGCCCAGCGCTGGCGCTACCGCGACGGCGGCGGCGAGATCGGCGTGATCTCCTCGGTCACCCAGGCGTTCTGCTCCTCGTGCACGCGCGCCCGCCTCTCGACGGACGGGGCCCTTTATACGTGCCTCTTCGCACAGCAAGGCTACGACCTGAAGGCGTTGCTGCGCGGCGGCGCCGGCGACGCGGCGATCTCCGAGGCGATCGCCGCCATCTGGCAGGGGCGCGAAGACCGCTACTCCGAGGTCCGCACCGCGGCCACCGCGAAGGCGCGCAAGGTCGAAATGTCGTACATCGGCGGGTGACCATGGCCGATCGCCCGCAGCTCACGCAAGCCGCCCGCCCTGCGACCTACACCGTCGACGCCCGCGACGAGACCGGCGCCTTGCAGCCCACGCCCATCGCCGGCGAGCATCCCCTCACTCTCTACGTCGACAAGCGCGAGGTGCTCACGATGATGACGCTGGGAGCCGCGCCCGAGGCGCTCGCCATCGGTTTCCTGCGCAACCAGCGGCTGGTGAAGTCGATCGAGGAGATCGTTTCCGTGCAGGTCGACTGGGAGGTGAACTCGGTTGCCGTCACCACGCGAAACGGGCCCTTGGACCTGGAAAGCCGGACCGAAAAGCGCACGGCGACCACCGGCTGCGGCCAGGGTACCGTCTTCGGCGACCTGATGGAGGACATCGACTCCATCCGCCTTCGCGACGACGTGCGGCTCGAGGACGAAACGCTCTTCGCCCTGCTCAACGCCGTTCGCCTGCACGAGTCGATCTACAAGCAGGCCGGAGCGGTGCACGGCTGCGCGCTGGCCAAAGGCTCCGAGATCCTCACCTTCGTGGAGGACGTCGGCCGCCACAACGCCGTTGACGCGATCGCCGGGTGGATGTGGCTGGAGGGCGTCGACGGCGGTGACAAGACCTTCTACACCACCGGCCGGCTCACTTCCGAGATGGTGATCAAGGCCGCCCAGATGGGCATCCCGTTCCTCGTGTCGCGTTCGGGCCTCACGAAGATGGGCCATGAGATCGCGGAAAAAGTGGGCATCACGATGATCGGGCGCGCAGTGAACAGGCATTACCTGCTCTTCACCGGCGCGCATCGCTTCGTGCGGAAACCCTCGGCGGTCCATGCCTGACACCGCCACGGCCCGCTGCCTAGCCTTCGCCGGTGGTTGAGGTCACGGGCCTGGTGCTCGCCGGCGGCCAGGGCAGCCGCATGGGTGGCGCGGACAAGGGCTTGCAGCCCTTCCGCGGCCGGCCGATGGTGGCGCACGTGCTGGAGCGCCTGATCCCCCAGGTGGGCGAAATCCTCGTGAATGCGAACCGCAACCCCGAGCACTACGCGAGGTTCGGCCACCGCGTCATCGCCGACGAGATCGCCGGCTTCGCCGGCCCGCTCGCGGGATTCGAACGCGGGTTGGCCAACGCCGCAGGCGCCCTGGTTGTCACCGCGCCCTGCGACTCGCCGTTCCTTCCCCACGACCTGGTCGCGCGGCTGCGTGCCGCGCTGGCCGCACGCCACGCCCAGCTCGCGGTAGCGAAAACCGGCGATCAGGCCCATCCCGTCTTCTGCCTGATGCGCCGCGACGTCCATGCCTCGCTCACGGCCTTTCTGGAGTCGGGACAGCGCAAGATCGACCGCTGGTATGCGAGCCTCGCGGTCGTCGAAGTCGCCTTCGACGACGTCCCCGACGCCTTCCTCAACATCAACACCCGCGAAGAGCTCGCGAGCCTCGAGCCGCGGCGCGACTGAGGCCATGGCGCGCGCCCCGTGCATGCCACGCCCTCCACTGCCGCGCTTCGCCGTCGCGTGGTTCGCGGCGTTCGAGTCGCTGGAGCGCATCGAGGCCTACCGCGCACGAGCCGCACATCACGATCGCGCGCCAGCCCGAGCCGGCGCGTTTCGAAGCGGCGCTTGCCGAGGCCCAGGCGCAGCTGCGCGGCGAATTCACCGGCGTGATTCGCGAGCTGACCCTGCTTTCGGTGGCGCCTGACGGTAAAATCGATCGCTTGAAGAACCTCCCGCTCAATGCGCGCTGACATGGCCACGCTCACCATCGCCCAGGCGTCCTGCGCCGACGATTACGATCCAAACTCGATGCCCGTCGCCCAGGCTCGCGCGTTCATCTTCCGCTTCCTGGAGCCGGTACGTTCGACGCTGCGCGTGCCCGTGCGCGACGCCCTCGGCCGCGTGCTCGCCGAGGACCTGGTCTCGCCGGTGAACGTGCCGTCGCATCGCAATTCGGCCATGGACGGCTGGGCGGTGCGCGGCGCGGACCTCGATCCGGCGGCCGAGTCCATCCTCACCGAAATCGGCGCCTCGTTCGCGGGCCGGCCGTTCGCGGGAACGCTGGCGCCGGGGCAGTGCGTGCGCATCATGACCGGCGGCGTGGTTCCCGAAGGCGCGGACACCGTGGTAATGCAGGAGCGCGCACGCGCCGACGGCAAGGCCGTGACCCTCGCCGCGGGCCAGAAAACCGGGCAGAACGTGCGCCAGGCGGGCGAGGACCTGGCGCAGGGCGCGGTCGCCCTCTCCAGGGGGCGGCGCATCCGGCCGGCGGAGCTGGGCCTGATCGCCTCCCTCGGCATCGGCGAGGTGAGCGTGTACCGCGCGCTGCGCGTGGCGTTCTTCTCCACCGGCGACGAGCTGAAGAGCGTCGGGTCGGCGCTCGGCGAGGGCGAGATCTACGACTCCAACCGCTACACGCTCCACGGGATGCTCACGCGCCTGGGCTGCGAGGTCCTCGACATGGGCGTGGTGCGCGACGACCCGGAGCAGATCGAGAACGCGTTCCGCGAAGCCGCGGCCAATGCGGACGTGGTGATCACGAGCGGCGGCGTGTCCGTGGGCGAAGCCGATTTCGTCAAGCCGATGCTGGCGAAGCTGGGCGAGGTCGTGATCAGGAAGATCGCGATGAAACCCGGCCGGCCGCTCGCCTACGGCAAGATCGGGGCGGCGCACTTCTTCGGCCTGCCCGGCAACCCCGTGTCGGTGATGGCGACCTTCTACCAGTTCGTGCGCGACGCGTTGCTGGTCCTCATGGGTGCCGGCCCGGTGGAGCCGGTGCCGACGTTCCAGGTGGCTTGCAAGGTGAAGCTGAGGAAGGCTCCCGGGCGTACCGAGTTCCAGCGCGGCATCCTCGAGCGCGCCCCCGACGGCTCATGGACGGTCCGCCCGACCGGCGAGCAGGGCTCCGGGATCCTCAAGTCGATGAGCGACGCGAACTGCTTCATCATCCTCGGCGACGACGTGGGCAACGTCGAGCCGGGCACCCTCGTCGAGGTGCAGCTCCTCGAGGGCGTCGTATGACGCTGCTTTCGGCGCTCGAGCGCACCTGAACTTGATCGGAACCGTGCACGGCGGCTACGCGGCCACATTGCTCGACAGCGCGCGCGCTCTCGATCCTCTCCGCGCTCGATGCCGACTCGAGCTTCATCACGCTCGAGATCAAGATCAACTTCGTGCGCCCGATCGCTGTAGGAATGCAACTACGGGCAGAGGGAACGGTGGTGCACGCGGGACGCCGAGTCGCGACCTCCGAGGCGCGCTTGGTGGATGCCGAGGGCAGGCTGGTTGCACATGGAACAACGACGTGCCTGATCCTCCCCCGGAAATGATGACTTTTCACCTTGCCGCAGGGGGCCGGACCCTGTAAAAGGTTCAGACAGGAAACCAAAAAAGAACGGCCCGGGGAGGGCGCGATGGGGATGGTCGTCAAGAACATGCTGCAGCGCATTGGGCGCGGCTTGGCCGCGGCCGTAGCGGCGTTTGTCGTTCTCGCGGGCCACGCGCCCGAAGCCGCCGCCACCTGGGCGACCCAATGCCAGGGCTGCCACGGCGCCCTCACCGGCGTCACGGGCTCGCGCATCAATGCCGCGAATGCCGGAGCGGTCATCCAGCGCGCGATCGACCTGGGGCTCATGGTCGTCGCCGGCGCCGTGAATACGACCGCGATCGCCACCGAGATCGGCGACAACAACGGCCCCTACTCGCAGTCGGTCAACATCAACTTCAACCAGACCCTCAACATCACCGTCAACAAACTGGTGATCCCCAGCAACTTCATCAACCAGCTCGAGCAGACCTCGGCGGTGGCCGGCACCAACCTCCCCGTCGCCAACAGCACGGCCTTCAACTACAACCACCCCGCGACCAACTGCACCTCGCAGGTCGTCACGCTGCGCGGCCGCGAGGTCTCCTCGGGGACGCTCACCAACACCCGCACCGTCACCATCAACATCAACGCGCCGACGCTCACCGCCACGAGCGCCGCCTATGCGATCCCCTACAGCACATCGGCGCAAACGATCGACGTCGGACCCAACTTCAACTCGAACCCGGCAGGCGCCGGGCCCTCGGGCACGCTCAATCTCGTCGGTAGCCAGAACCCCAACCTGGGCTCGCGCGCCGCCACGGGGTCGACCACGTTCACCTACGCCTCCGACGCGACCACCTACGCGCCGACGGTCACCCAGCAATACAGCATCAACGGCCTCACCAACTGCGGCATCTCCAACACCGCGACCGCCACCATCAACGTCGCTCCCCCGCCCGCGCCGACGGTGCAAAGCTTCGCGCAGACGGTCCCGGCCGTCGGCGCGACCATCATCAACCTCGACTCGCCCGCGCGCATCACGGGCGTGATCCTGAGCAACCCCGCGGGCACGTACAACGTCGTCGCCTCGCAACCCACCGCAGCCGGATCGGGCACCACGTCCGTGAGCGGCCACCAGATCACCTACACGCCGCCCGGCGGCGCGTTCACGGGCACCACCACCATCACGTACACGAAGGCCGGGCCCGGCGGCACGTCCAACGTCGGCACGATCACCCTGACGGTCACCGCGGCGCCGGTCGGCTCGGATGCCAACGGCGGGACCACGCCGTTCAACACGCCGATCATGGTCGACGTGGGCCCGCTCATCAGCGGCACGTTCACGAGCGTTGCCTCGCCCACCGCCACCAACGGCTCGAGTTCGGTCTCGGGCTCGGTGGTCACATTCACGCCGACGCCCGGCTTCTTCGGCAGCGGCACCTTCACATATACCGCCACCGGCCCCGGCGGCACCTCGACGCCCAACACGGTCACGATCACGGTGCTTCCGCCACCGCCGGTCGCGAACAATGCGACGGTCACGGGCAGCTTCCAGACTGCGACGCCGATCGACCTCACGCCCTTCATCACCGGTGTCACCAGCCCGCCGCCGGTCGCGGCATTCAATCCGATGGGCGGCACCATCAATTCGGTCGCCGGCAACGTCGTCACCTTCACGCCCGCCACCGGATTCATCGGCGCGGCCAGCTTCCAGTACACGGCCAGCGGTCCGGGCGGCACGTCGCCGCCTGCCACGGTCACCGTCAACGTGGCCGCTCCGCCGCCGCCGACCGTGGCCAACGTGAGCGTGCTCGTGTCCGCGACGGGGCCGACGATGATCGACCTCGCCAGCTCGATCTCCGGCTTCTTCAACACCGTCATGATCTCGTCGCCTCCCCTGCTCGGCACCGCCACGGTGAACGGCTCGGTGGTCACCTACACGCCGATCGCGAACAACCCCGGCACGGTCACGTTCCAGTACGTGGCCAACGGCCCCGGCGGCACTTCCGCACCAGCGGCCACGGTGACGATGACGTACACCAACGCGCCGGTGACGCCGAACCGCACGCTGATCGTTCCGTTCAACACCGTGACCGAGATCGACCTGGCGGCGATGACCGCGGGCACCTTCTCCAGCATCACGATCGCCACGCAGCCCACCAACGGTATCGTGCTGGTGCGCGGTGGGGTGACCACGTATACGCCCAACCCCGGTTACTTCGGGCCGGACAGCTTCACCTATTCCGCGACGGGCCCGGGCGGCACTTCGACGCCCGGCAGGGTCAGCATCACGGTGAATCCGCCGACGGCGCAGGTGATCGGCGGCACCATCACCGTGGGATTCAACACGCCGACGCCGATCGACCTCTCGACGCTGACCTCGGGCGTCTCGACCAGCTTCGTGATCACCACGCAGCCCGCAAACGGCACCCTCGCGGTCTCGGGGAACATCGCGACCTACACACCCAGGCCCGGCTTCTTCGGCGCCGACAGTTTCGCGTTCTCCGCGGTGAACGCCGCGGGCGCCTCCCCGCCGGGCACCGTGAACCTCACGGTCGGCTCGCTGAAGCCGGTCGCGGGCGCGGCCACGATGACCGTGCAGCTCAACTCCTCCGCCTCGCTCGATCTCGCGAAGTTCATCAGCGGCTCGGGCGTTACCGGAGTCAGCATCTCGAGGCAGCCCGCGCACGGCACCGTGACGGTGAACGGCACGACGATCACCTACACGCCGAAGCGCAACTTCTTCGGCAACGACTCGTTCGAGTACATCGCCTTCGGCAACCTCGGCTCCTCCGTGCCGGGCCTGGTGACCGTGACGGTCGTGGGCCGCCCCGATCCGACGCTGGATCCGGCGGTGCGCGGCCTGGTCGATGCGCAGAGCGCCACTCCCACGCGCTTCACGCGCGCGCAGGTGACGAACTTCCAGCGGCGCATGGAAACGCTGCACCGCGGTCCGGACTCGGCGTTCGCCGTGGTTCCGCCAAAGGCCCCGCCCGAGCCGGCCGCGACACCCTCGCCCCAGCCTTCCGGCGCGCTCCCGGGCAGGCCGCAGGCACTCGCGCCGGCGGCGCCGTCTTCCTCCGCGCCGGCCTCGCTCGTCTCCTCGCTCATCAGCCTCGCAACCAGCCAGTCGGTGGGCCTGAACGGGGCCTCG
>JBKJYC010000179.1:0-3041 GCA_046715885.1 Usitatibacter sp. | reverse complement strand
CGGCAGGGTCATTTGTGTAAAAGAGACCGGACCAACCCCACGCGCAACATCCCCCCCACCCGGACCCCCACCGCCGTCTGGGCGTTGCGCGAGACGCTCACCCAACTCCAGGAAGACAACGAGGGCTCGACCTTCGGCGCCTGCCACAACTGCCGCCAGTGCCACCGGCTTTCTCAGCGCGTCTCGCGCTGCGGGTTGATGGGCGACCGCATCTCGGGCCCGGAGACGCGCAAGATCTGCTGGTTCTTCGAGCCGAAGACCGAAGAGGCGGCGTAGACGGCTAGAGAGCCGAGCGCGCCCGGGCGATGGCGGCCCGGACCGCCTCCGGGGCCGTGCCGCCGATGTGCTTGCGCGCGGCGACCGAGCCTTCCGGAGTGAGCACCGCGAAGACGTCCGCGCCGATCAGCGGCGAGAAGGCGCGCAATTTCTCGAGCGGAAGCTCCGCAAGGCCCTTGCCCGACTGCTCGGCTTCGCGCACCGCTCGCGCGACCGCCTCGTGGGCGTCGCGAAAGGGCATTCCCTTGCGCACCAGGTAGTCCGCGAGGTCGGTGGCGGTCGCGAAGCCCTCGGCGAGCGCCGCCCGCATGCGCTCGGGCCGTGCTTCCAGGCCGCCCAGCAGCTCCGCCAGGAGAGTGAGCACGTCGCGCAGCGTATCCGCGGCGTCGAAGAGCGGCTCCTTGTCCTCCTGGTTGTCCTTGTTGTAGGCGAGCGGCTGGCCCTTGATGATGGTGAGCATCGCCATGAGCGATCCGTACACGCGCCCGGTCTTGCCGCGCATGAGCTCGGGAACGTCGGGATTCTTCTTCTGCGGCATGATCGAGGAGCCGGTGCAGAACCGGTCGGCCAGCTCGACAAAGCCGAAACGCGGGTTCGACCAGAGCACCAGCTCCTCGGAAAGGCGGGAAACGTGGGCCATCGTCAGGGCGGCGGCAGCGAGAAACTCCACCGCGAAGTCCCGGTCCGAGACCGCGTCGATCGAGTTCTCGCAGACGCCGTCGAAGCCCAGCTCCCTCGCCACGGACTCCCGGTCGATCGGATAGCTCGTTCCCGCCAGCGCCGCGGCCCCGAGCGGCAGGCGGTTCACGCGTTTGCGGGTATCGGCGAGACGCGCCGCGTCGCGCGTGAACATCTCGTAGTAGGCCATGAGGTGATGGCCGAAAGTGACCGGTTGGGCCACCTGCAGGTGGGTGAAGCCCGGCATGAGGGTTGCCGCGTTCGTTTCGGCGAGGTCGAGCAGCCGGGCGCGCAGCGTCCTCGAGATCGCGAGCAGCGCGTCGATCTCCGAGCGCAGCCACAGCCGGATGTCCGTCGCCACCTGGTCGTTGCGGGAGCGCGCGGTGTGCAGCCGCTTCCCCGCATCGCCCACCAGATCCGTGAGCCGGCTTTCGACGTTGAGGTGCACGTCCTCCCGGTCGATCGACCAGGGGAAGGTGCCGCCCTGCACTTCGGACACGATCTGCGCCATCCCCTTCTCGATCGCGGCGAGGTCCGCGGGCGAGATCACGCCCACCCGCCGCAGCATGCGCGCATGGGCGAGCGAACCCTGGATGTCGAACTCGGCGAGCCGGCGGTCGAAATCCACAGAAGCGTTGAAACGCCGGGCGAGGCGGTCGAGAGGCTCGTTGAAACGGCCGGACCAAGCCTTGGCCGCCTTGTCGTCTTCTTGCATGGAGGTGGCGGCAATGGCGAGAATGGGTCGTGGCCAGTATAAATCAGACCGGTACGGGCATCCGCCTGCCGAACTTCTGCAACCTCGGCGTGATGTTGCGGGCGCTCGTGGTCGTCAACCTCTTCCTCTTCGGCGCCGCCGCGATGCGCACCCGGACGCTCGAGGGCTATTGGTTCGAGTTCCTGCTGCTGGCGGCTTTCGCGGAGCCGGTGCTGATCCTCTCGCTGGTGGTGCTTTGCGCCGCGCGCCGTCCGCTCCACGGCATGGGGTACGCCCCCGCGATCCTCACCATTGGGTTGTTCGAAGTGGGCGTGGCCTGGCTGCTCTCCGAAACCGTTGCGGGCATGCTCCCCGACCGCCAACCGCTGCCCTTCGCGCTCGTCGCCTTCCTCGCGCTCTTCGCGACCTTCGGCACCCTGTTCTACTTCGACTTGCGCGCGCGCGCCCTTTCGCCCGCCGTCGCCGAGGCCCGGATTCAAGCGCTGCAGGCGCGCATCCGGCCGCACTTCCTCTACAACAGCATCAACGCGGCGCTCTCCCTGATCCGCTCCGAGCCGAGGCGCGCGGAGCAGGTGCTCGAGGACCTCGCCGACCTCTTCCGCGTCCTGATGGCGGATAACCGGACGCTGACCCCCATCTCCAAGGAGGTCGGGCTCGCGCGCCAGTACCTCGCCATCGAGTCTCTGCGGCTGGGCGACCGACTGCGCATTCGCTGGAACGTGGACGAGGGCGCGGGCGGCGCGCTGGTACCGCCGCTCATCCTCCAGCCCCTGGCGGAGAACGCCGTCTACCACGGCATCGAGCCCTCCGAGAACGGTGGTGAGATCGCCATCGACATCCGCCGGGCCGGCGACCAGGTGGTGATGACGCTCACCAACCCCTTCTCGAGGACCGACGGCCACCTCGGCGGCAACAAGATGGCGCTGGCCAACATCCGGGAACGCCTGCAGCTGCACTATGACGTGGAGGCGAGCATGCGCTCGGAAGTGGTGGACGGCCAGTACCGGGTCACGATCCGCATCCCTTATATAGCGGCAGGCGCATGACCCTCGCCCAGGCGGAGGTCCCGCGGATCCTCATCGCCGACGACGAGGCGCCGGCGCGCTCGCGCCTGCGCGACCTGCTGGACGAATGCCGGGGTGCCTTCCCGCTGGCGATCGTGGACGAAGCGCGGACCGGACGCGAAGTGCTCGACGTGGTGAACCGGGAGAAGGTGGACATCGTCCTGCTCGACATCCGCATGCCCGAAATGGACGGCATGGAGGCGGCTCGGCACCTGGCCGGGATGCCCGCGGCGCCCTCGATCATCTTCACCACCGCATTCGACGCCTACGCCATCAAGGCTTTCGAGGTGAACGCGATCGACTACCTC
>JBKJYC010000178.1:0-5462 GCA_046715885.1 Usitatibacter sp. | reverse complement strand
CGGTTGCCGCAGTCACGGCTTGCTACCTCGTGGATGTGCGAGCGCGGGACCCGCAGCGCGAGAATCTCCTCGTCTACGCCAATCAGTTGTTCGCCACCGTGGCGCGCCGGCATAGCGGCATCGACGGGCAGCAGGCCTTCGACAAGTGGATCGAGGACATGGAGCTGAACGACCCGGCCCTGTTCCTGCCGCGCCTGCGAAACGTGGTCGATGTGCTGGTGCAGGACGACTGGTGGTTCGACCGCGACGCCCTGCAGGCCGCGCTGCCCGTGGAGTGATACCGCTGGAAACAGACGACCCCCCAGCGGAGCAGACCGTTCCCGGCGATATCGTGGACGCGGTATTCGCGATTTCCTGCCGCACCCTGCCGGTCGACCATGTGTACGCGCTGTCGAAGGCGATCGCGGAGGCGATACCCTGGTTCGCCGAGGAGCCCCGCGCCGGCCTGCACACGATTCATGGCGCGGGATCCGGCAGCGGGTGGATGCGGCCCGAAGGTCCCGACGCGCTGCTGCAGCTTTCACGGCGCGCCAAGTTCGCGCTGCGTCTGCCCATCCATCGGCTGGACGGCGCCGCGGCCCTTCTCGGCCGCACCCTGCAGGTCGCGGACTGGCCGCTAGAGGTTGACGGGCTCACCCCGCGGCCGTTGTCGCGGATCACGACCCTGTTCTCGCGCAGCGTGGTCTTCGCTGGCGAGGACAACGAAGCCGCGTTCCTCGCGGCCGCCGCCGGCGAGCTCGGCACCCTCGGCATCAAGCCGGATAGGATGATGTGCGGCCGCGTGACACCGGTTGCGACCCCCGCGTGCACTTACCAGACCCGCAGCCTGATGCTCGCCGGACTCACGCAGGAGCAGTCGCTGCGGCTGCAACAGCAGGGGCTGGGGGCAGGGCGCAAGCTCGGCTGCGGGTTGTTCATTCCCCACAAGGACATCGCCGATCTGCGCTCCAGGTCGGATTGATCCCGGAAAGGAGACTCATGACCTACGAAGTGAACGGAAAGACGATCGAAGCCACGGAAAACGGCTATCTGGTGTCGCAGGAGGAATGGGACAAGGAGGTCGCGGAGTCGATCGCCACCGTGGAGGGGCTCGCCCTCACCCAGGACCATTGGGACGTGATCGAATACCTGCGCGATTCCTATTTCAACCACAACGGCGAGCAGCCAAACAATCGCGCGATCCTCAAGGCGATGCAGGAGAAATGGGTCGGCCGAAAGGTGGACAACAAGACCCTGTTCGACCTCTACCCGGGCAACCCCTCCAAGCAGGCGGGCAAGATCGCCGGGTTGCCCGAGAGCCTGCGCAAGGGCGGCTACTGAGGGCGCGGATTGGAGCGTTTGAACTCCACCTCAACTTCGACAGAGCGTCCGTAGGGGCCTTCCTCGAATACCCATCGCGAAAGCGCGCTTACCACGGCGCTGTCGAGAACCCGCGGGGTGCCCTGGGCGAGATCTACCCTTAGCACGTTGCCGTCGGCGTCGAGCGTAACACGCGTTTTCACGCGGGTTCTGGGGATCCCGGCCCTGACAGCCTCGTCCGGGAACTCCGGATCCACGCGGCTGATGACGCGTGCGCTTGGCGACGTCGGCTCTGGCCGGGAAGTCTGGGTGCTCGTTGTCGCGGGGGGCGATTTCAGGGGCGCGGCGGCCACGGGGGGCACCGGCTCCGGCGCCTTGGGGGCCTCGGGCACCTTGACGGGCGCGACCGTGATGGGCGGCGGGGCTGCTTGCGCGGGCTCCGAGGGCCCCTTTTTCTTGCTCGGGGGCGGTTCGGGCTTGGCCCTGTCAAAGAGGGCTGCTGCAGCCTCCTGACGCGATAGACGCTGCTTCAACCCCTCCCCCGCGTCGCCCTTCAGATTGTTCGCGTCGGCGCTGACTTGCGGATCCGGAGCCGGCGCGGTGGCGCGCGGCTTGTTGCTCTGCGGATCGCCCTTCGAGCACGCCGAGATCGCAATAACGAAGGAAGCAGTCGCGAACGCAGCCTTTGCGGCTCTACCCGGACGAAGTAGCAACATCACGAGCCCTC
Source organism: Usitatibacter sp. (assembly GCA_046715885.1). Classification (GTDB taxonomy): domain Bacteria; phylum Pseudomonadota; class Gammaproteobacteria; order Burkholderiales; family Usitatibacteraceae; genus Usitatibacter. Next base: position 3,436 of record JBKJYC010000178.1, on the reverse strand, counting down.
CCGCCATTCCGTGGATCGATTTCCTCACTATAGCCCGATGCGATTCCGCGGTGTTATGGCTCCCTATGCCCAGGGTCGTGTTTCCCATTTCCCCTCCAGGTTCACTGCACTCCCGCTTCGGCGCGCGCGGGCTTGCAAGGCTCACCCAGAAACGGCTCGACTCGCCAGCCGGGGCAGGCCATCCGCCAGTTCTCAGCGCCAACCCCACTTTGCTAAGATGGCCTCGGATGCCCTTGTGCGGCATCGACCTGCCCGAGAGGCGTTCGCTTGGATCTAGAAGCGGCGAAGATAGAGGAAATCGCGCGGGAGCTCGGACTCACGGACGGCGAGGTCGCAGCGCGCAAGGCTTTCCTGGATTTCGGCGACGAAGACGTTGCATGCCTGAAGGCGCTGCATCGTCCGCTCGAACAGGCGCGCGCCGAGATCATCAACGAGTTTTACGCGCACCTGCTCTCGTTCGAGGAAACCAGCGCGCGGCTCGGCGACGAGGACACGCTCATTCGCCTGAAGCGCAAGCAAAGCGCCTACTTCGACCTCTTGACCTGCGGCGAGTACGGAGCCCCCTACGTGCGCAATCGGCTGCGAGTCGGCATCACTCACCAGCGCATCGGCTTGGAGCCGAAGTGGTACGTCGGTGGCTACAACATGTACGTGGGCCTGCTGTTCTCCCGACTCTGGACCATTCGCGGCACGTCCGATCGCTCCACGTTGCAGGCGATGCTCTCGCTGCTGAAACTCGTCTTCTTCGACATGGGGTTGGCGATCGACACTTACATCTGCGAGCGACAGAAGGCCATCGCGCGGAAAACTTCGCAGCTTGCCGCTCTCAACCAGGTCATGGCTGCTGTCACCTCTTCGCTCAATGTGCGCCAGGTTCTGGACGAGGTGATGCGCTGCTCGGTCGAGTTGACCAGCTCGCGCGCCTGCTGCATCTCGTTTTACGAGGAGGCCGAAGGCAGATTCAAGGACTGGGTGACCCGGGGGCTGTCCGATCATTTCGTGCGCGACATGTCGTTTCGCCCCGGCGGCCTGGCCGATGAGGTGTTCACCTCGGGGAGTTGGCTGCTCAGCAACGACCTGCCGGGAACGCGCCATCGGCTGAGCGCCCTGGCGAGGCGGGACGGTATCCGCTCCTTTGTGTGCCTTCCGCTCAGGTTTCAGAAACAGCGGCTTGGCGTGCTGTACGTCTATAGCGACGACCGCGACGATTTCAGCCCGGACGAGATCGACCTGCTGGCGACCTTCGCCCACTGCGCGGCGGGGGCGATCGGCAACGCCCGCCTGCACGCGAAGATGACTGATCTGGCTCGCACGGACGCCCTGACCGGCCTCGCCAACCGGCACAGCTTCGACGAGCGCCTCGCCATCGAAGTCGCGCGCGGCGACCGCTACCACCGCCCCTGCGCTCTGCTTGCGCTGGACGTGGACCATTTCAAGCACGTCAACGACACGTACGGCCACCAGGCGGGCGACGCCGTGCTCAAATTTCTTGCCGCGTTGCTTCAGGAACAGGGCCGGGACGGCATCGACATCGCGGCGCGCGTCGGCGGTGAGGAGTTCGTCCTGCTGCTGCCGGAGACCGGCAGGGACGGCGCGCTGGACGTGGCCGAGAGAATCCGTGAGGATATCGAACGCTCGGCCGTCCGGGTGGAAGACGAAACCACGATCGGAGTCATGGTCAGCGTCGGCGTGTGCTGCTACCCGGATCACGCCGCTTCAGCGGGCGCGCTCATGCGGAACGCCGACCAGGCTCTGTACGCCGCCAAGCGCCGGGGGCGAAACTGCACTGTGGTATTCGGCGATCCGGTCCCCACCGGCGCGGAAGGTGCCTGAGCCGCCGCTGCCCGCGAACACCATAGGGCGATCTGATTTGTCGATCAAAAGGTTTTGCTTGCGCGGCGGCACAGCCCGCGAAACGATGGCATCCATGGAGTGGCACTTCGCCCCGATCCCTTCTCAGCCGATGCGCGCCGGCACGGTTGTGCATCAGCCGTCCCTCGAAGCCGCGCCGCGCGTGACGCTCGATGATCCGGCAGTGGCCGTTATGACCGACCTCACCCGGGTGCCGGCGGTGCTGGTGGATCCCGACGTGGACATCGAAGCGGCGATGCGCATCATGGTCCGGCGCAACGTGCGCTCGTTGTTCGTGGTCAACGTGGACAACGAGATCGTCGGGCTGATCACCGCCACCGACCTGCTCGGCGAAAAGCCGGTTCTGCACCTCCGGCAGTACGGTGGCCTTCGCGGCGACATCTCCGTCCGCGAACTCATGACGCCGCACGCGCGGCTCGAAGTTCTGCCAATGGCGGAGGTCGCGCGTGCGCGTGTCGGCCACGTCCTTGAGACGCTCAGGCACGCCGGCCGGCAGCACGCGATGGCAGTCGAGGATGGTCCGGACGGACGCCAGCTCGTACGGGGCGTATTCTCGGCCTCGCAGCTCGAGAGGCAGCTCGGGCAGCCGGTGACGGTTGGGTCGGTGGCGCACACGTTCGCCGAGATCGCGGCCGCGCTCGCTTGCTGAGGGGGTATTGGGGGCCGATTCCGCTATCCGTTGCTGGGACAGAATGCGAGCGTCCGGAGCACCAACGATCATGGAGAATCGCACCGCAGATCAGCGCTCTTCTTCTTCCATGCGGCAACCTCGGCGTGTACGAGAAGCAGGGCGCAGGTAGGCACTACCCGTAGTGTTTGCGTTGCGAGCGTCTGCGTCCCGCGCGCTGCACGACGCCGCCGCGCATGGCATAGGGCGCCGTGAGCTCGAAGCTGCCGTACTTCGGGTTGAGGGATTCGAGAAACCGGCGCTCACCTTCGAAGACGATCTGGCGGAAAAAGACGTCTCCGGCGAACTCGACGATCACGTAGGAGCCGTCGCGCGGCACATAGCCCGGATCGACGATGATGACGCAGCCATCGGGGAATTCCGGCTCCATGCTGTCCCCCACGACACGCAGGGCGTACGGTTCGAGAGCGCTGCAGCCTGCCTGCGCCATGAGTGCTGCCTACGGAATCGGCTTGAGCCGCAGTTCCTCGGGCACCGCCTTCACGAATCCATACCGCGCATAGGCCTCCTGCCCGACGGGCGAGGCCAGGAACGCCAGGTACTTCTCAGCGGTTGCGGCGTTGGGCGATCCCTTGAGAGCCCCGATCACGTACGACACTTCGTCGCGCAGGCTGTCCTCGGGCGGAAGCGTCACCGCTTCCACCTGCGCGCCCTCCCGAAGGGCCTCCAGCGTCTCGGTCCTCCAGACGATGCCCGCATCGGTGGTGCCGGCCTTGAGCCGGTCGGGTGTCTCGCGATGGTGTACGGCAGTGAACCAGTTGTTGGGCGTCGTCTGGCACGAATAGCACTCCTTGCCGCCGGAGATCGCCTGCCAGATGCCATGCCGCTCCAGCACCTTGCGGGCGTAGAACTGCATGATTCCCTCGTTGATGGGAT
>JBKJYC010000177.1:0-3023 GCA_046715885.1 Usitatibacter sp. | reverse complement strand
CTTCTCCAGCTTCACCGTCACGAAAGCCCGCAAGCCGAGGCCCACCTTGCCCGGATCGACGATGGCCGCGTAGCGGCGGATCACGCCCGATTCCTCGAGGGCGCGCACCCGTCGCAGGCACGCGCTGGGCGACAAGTTCACGCGTCCGGCCAACTCGAGGTTGGTGAGGCGCCCGTCGGCCTGGAGGATCTCCAGCAGCTTGCGGTCGAGGCGGTTGAGGTCAGGTCGCGCCATATGTTCGAGAGTGACGAAGAATCAAGCAATATAATTGCGCCAGAGTGCCTTCTGGCGGCCTGAATTGCAATCCTATTGGGGATGCCGCCGCGTAGAATGATCGCCCGGCCAAGCTGTCGAAAAACCAGAGGACCGCGCGATGGAAAAGACCGAGTTCGACAATCCCATGGGTACCGATGGATTCGAGTTCATCGAATACACGGCCCCCGACCCGGAGCTCCTCGGCGCACTCTTCGAGCAGATGGGCTTCACCGCCGTGGCCCGGCATCGCTCGAAGGATGTGGTGCTCTATCGGCAGGGACGCATCAACTTCATCGTCAACCGCGAGCCCGACTCCTTCGCCCAGTCGTTCGCGCGCGTCCACGGCCCGTCCGCGTGCGCGTTCGCCATCCGGGTGAAGGACGCCGCGAAAGCCTACCAGCGCGCCCTCGAGCTCGGCGCCAAGCCCTTCCACGGACCCGTCGGCCCGATGGAGCTCAACATCCCCGCCATCCGCGGTATCGGCGACAGCCTGATCTACCTGGTGGACCGCTACCCGGGCAACGGCGGCAACCTCTCCATCTACGACGTGGACTTCGTGCCCTTCGAGGGCGTGGCGCAGCACCCGGTGGGCGCTGGCCTGGCGGAAGTCGACCACCTCACCCACAACGTGTACGTGGGCCGCATGGACACGTGGGCGAAGTTCTACGAGAAGCTCTTCAGCTTCCGCGAGATCCGCTACTTCGACATCAAGGGGCAGAAGACCGGGCTCACCTCGCGCGCGCTGACGAGCCCCTGCGGCAAGATCCGCATCCCCATCAACGAGCCCTCGGACAAGAAGTCCCAGATCCAGGAGTACCTCGACGCGTACCACGGCGAGGGCATCCAGCACATCGCGCTGTCGACCGCGGACATCTACGCCACGGTGGAGAAGCTGCGCGGGCAGGAAGTGAAGTTCCTCGACACCCCGGATTCGTATTACGAACGGGTGAACGCGCGCGTGAAGGACCACGGCGAGGACCTGGCGCGCCTGAAGCACAACAAGATCCTCATCGACGGCGAGGGCATCGACAAGGAGCACCACGAGGACAAGCTGCTGCAGATCTTCACCGAAACCGTGATCGGGCCGATCTTCTTCGAGATCATCCAGAGGAAGGGCAACGAGGGGTTCGGGGAGGGCAACTTCAAGGCGCTGTTCGAATCGATCGAGGCGGACCAGATCGCTCGAGGCGTGATCTGAAATGAATGAAAGGGCGGCCAAGGTCGCGCTGAGATATCTCTCGGGGTTCGGGTCGCACCACGAGACCGAGGCGATCGAGGGTGCGCTTCCGGTGGGGCAGAACTCGCCGCAAAAAACGCCTCTCGGCCTCTATGCCGAGCAGCTTTCTGGGACCGCGTTTACCGCCCCGCGCGCCGAGAACCTGCGCTCGTGGCTCTATCGCCGGCGCCCCAGCGCGATGCACCCGCCGTTTCGACGCATGGACGACGGCCTGGTGCGCAGCGCGCCGGATCCCGAGGCGCAACCGACGCCCAATCGCCTGCGCTGGACGCCGATGCCGATTCCCGAAGCGCCAACCGATTTCGTCGAGGGCCTGCGCACCCTGGCGACCAACGGCGCCGCGCGAACCGGGCAGGGGGCGGGCGTGCACCTCTATGCCTGCAACCGTTCGATGGCCGGGCGCGTGCTCTACGACGCCGAGGGGGAGCTCCTGCTCGTGCCGCAGCAGGGCGCGCTGACCCTTCGCACCGAGCTGGGCGTGCTCGGCGTCGCGCCGGGCGAGGTCGCCGTCGTTCCCCGCGGCGTGCGGTTCCGGGTCGAGATAGCGGGACCCGCGCGCGGCTATGTCTGCGAAAACTACGGCGCTCCCCTGCGCCTGCCCGAGCTGGGGCCGATCGGATCGAATGGCCTCGCGAACCCGCGGGATTTCCTCGCGCCGGTCGCGGCGTACGAAGACGCGGGCGGCCGCACGGAGGTGATCGCGAAGTTCGGCGGCCACCTGTGGAGCGCCGCGCTCGAGCATTCGCCGCTAGACGTGGTCGCCTGGCACGGGAACTACTACCCCTACAAGTACGACCTCGCGCGCTTCAACGCGATGAACACCGTCGGCTTCGACCATGCGGACCCGTCGATCTTCACCGTGCTCACCTCGCCCTCGGACACGCGCGGCACCGCGAACGTCGATTTCGTGATCTTCCCCCCGCGCTGGCAGGTGGCCGAGCGCACGTTTCGTCCCCCGTACTTCCATCGCAATGTGATGAGCGAGTTCATGGGCCTCGTGCACGGCGCCTACGAGGCGAAGGAAGGCAGCTTCGCGCCCGGCGCGGCGAGCCTCCACAACTGCATGAGCGCCCACGGTCCCGACAAGGCCTCCTACGACAAGGCGGTTGCCGCGCGCCTGGAGCCCCAGTATCTCGGCGCCACGCTCGCCTTCATGTTCGAGAGCCGCTATGTGTTCGAACCCACGGCGTTCGCGATGCGCAGCGCGACCCTCGACGCGGAGTACGACAAGGTGTGGGACGGGTTCGCATGAAGCTGGCATCGCTCAAGGGGCCGACGCGGGACGGAACGCTGCTGCTGGTGAACTCGAACCTCACGCGCGCGGTGAACACCGACGGCATCGCGCCGACGATGCAATACGCGCTCGAGCATTGGGAGGAGAGCTGCCTGAAGCTCCTCGACGCCGCCGAGAGCCTCGAGTGCGGCAACGAGCGCCATGCCTTCGACTTCCAGGATGCGCTCGCCAAAGGCGCGGTCGATGCGCCGTTGCCTCGCGCCTACGAGTGGCTCGACGGCTCGGCCTATCTCACGC
>JBKJYC010000176.1:0-3743 GCA_046715885.1 Usitatibacter sp. | reverse complement strand
CGCCGGCTTGGCGATGTATTGATCCACCACGCGCACGCCGCCATGGATGAGCACGATCCGCTCGCAAATGGCGCGTCGCGGCGGCAGGGTCGCCAGGTACTCGGCGGCTTCGGCGGAGAGCGCGCGCCGCGTGCGGCGCAGCGAATACTCGACTTTCGTGGCCGTGCGCTCGAAGCCCAGGCGGCCGATGCCGATCAGGTCGTGGTTCCCGGCCACCGCGACGGCATGGCGCGCGCGCAGCAGCCTCACGCACTCGGTCGGATCGGCGTTGTAGCCGACGATGTCGCCGAGGCAGAGCAGGTTGGTCGCGCCACGCGCGTCGAGCCCCTCCAGGGCGACCTCGAGCGCCTCGCGGTTGGCGTGGATGTCGCCTAGGATGCCGTAGCGTGCCATCGCTGGAAGAGCCTCAGTCGCCCGAGGCGCCGCCGCACCGCTTCGACCACCCGGTTCACCGAAGCTCGCGCCATCGGCCACGGGTCGGTCCAGGAAAAGAGCTCGTACACCTTGGGCCCGCGCAGCAGCGACAGTACCCAGGCCGCGAAGCTCAGCTCGCCGCGCTTCGCGAGCTCGCGGTAGGCGGCGGCGTCCAGGCGCAGGCACACCCAGCGGTGGCAGGTCGTGTAGGGCGCCTCGGAGAGGCCGGGCCGCACTCCGTGCACCAGGTAGTTGTAGGCGATCGCGGGGAGGTTGACGCCGTTCTTCGCCGCCATGTGGTGCCACATGTTGTAGCGCGCGTTGACCTCGAGCACGCGGAAGCCAGCGTCGCGGGGATCGCGCTTGATGTCGATCTTGAAAACGCCGCGCAGGCCCAGCCGCGCGACGGTGTCGCGTCCGAAGGCGTCGAGCTCGTCGTGGCGGACCATCTCGAGGCACGTGCTCATGCCGGTATGCACGGGAAACGTGCGCACCTTGCGCCCGCCGAAGCTGGAAAGCAGGTGGCCCTCCTGGTCCGCGAAGCCATGGAACGACCACAGCTCGCGATCATTGCCGGGGATGTACTCCTGGAAGGCGAGCAGCGCGTGGCAGGTGCGGGCAACCGGGTCGGACATGGCCTCGGAGCCGTCGCGGAAGACGCGCGCCTTGCCCTGGTGGCCGAAGAGCAGCCGCAACTCGGGCGGAAGCTCGTAGCCCAGGCGGATGCGCGGCTTGGCGATGACCGGGCGGTCCACTTCGCCCAACGAGTCGCCCCAGGTGTAGCGCTGCGGGATCGCGACGCCGCGCTGCCCGGCGAGGATCTCGAACTTGTCCTTGTCGATCAGCCGTTCCGCCAGGTCCGGCTCGTTCAGGAGCACCAGGAAGCGCCGCTCGATCTCCTGGCGGTGGGTGTAGAGGAGGTCCAGCCAGTCGTCGTTGCCGTAGACCAGGAGGGGTTTGCGGCCCCACGCCTGGAGCGCCATGTCGCCCGCGGCCAGCAGGCTCTCCGCGGTCGCCTCGCGGTTGCCCCCGGCGGGGAGCAGCCAGCGGGCGGTGCAATAGCGCGACGCCAGGGCGGGGTCGGATGGGTCGCGGGTGGCGACGATGGCCGGGAGACCGGCAAAACCGATCGCGCGCAGCAGGTTCAGGCCGCCGAGCAGCAGCACCGGAGGGTTGGCGTGGGACATGGGAGAAGCCTAGGCCCGGCCGATTTCGCTTGTCGGACGGGCACCTGCTCCTTTTGGCCTACCTTTCCACCGACCGGAGGCAACCTCGGGTGCCTAGTCTTGCCCCATTGGAACCGCGAAAGGAGTCGTGATGATCGTCGCAGCGCACCAGCCCCACTTCCTACCCTGGATGGGCTACCTGGACCGGATGCTCCGGTGCGACCTCTTCATCCTTGTCGACCACGTGCAGTTCGAGCGCCGCGGCTACCAGAACCGAACGATGATCCGCATGGACGACCATGGGCGCTGGATGACGGTTCCCGTGGTCCAGCGCTCGCAGAAGGAGCGCATCGACGAGAAGCGCGTCTGCAACGAGGCCGAGGGCTCCCGCGCCTGGGGCCCGGCCATGTTCCAGACCATGCATTACGCCTACCGCGGCGCGCCGCATTTCGAACGCTACGCTCCGCGGCTGAAAGAGATCCTGCACGCCAAATGGGACCTCCTGGCGGAGCTGAACGGCGCGGCGCTCGAGTACCTGCGCGAGGCCTTCGACATCCGCACGCCCATGGTGCGCAGCTCGCAACTCGGCCCCGTGGGCGCCCGTTCCGAGATGCTCCTGAACCTCTGCACGATCAGCGGCGCCGACACCTACATGGGTGGAATGGGTGGCTCGCGCAGCTATCTGGATACCGAGATCTTCAAGAAAGCCGGCGTCGATGTCGTCTGGCACGAGTTCGAGCATCCCCGCTACCGCCAGTGCGGGCCGCGGCCCTTCATCCCGGGCCTGTCGGCCGTGGACCTGCTCTTCAACATGGGCGGGGAGGAAGGCCGGGCGTTCCTGGGCCGGGACGACGAGCCGCGCATCGCCGTGGCTGCATAAGCAAAGGCAAGGAAACACGGGGAACACGGAGGACACGGAAAACCTTGTCGCGGCGCACACCTCCAAAAAAGAGGGCCGACGATGTCGGCCCGCAAAGGCGCTTCCTCGAGTCCTCAAGCGCTACCGCACGGAGACCTTCCCGGCGGCGTCGATCGTGACGACGTTGCTACCTGCGTTCATCGTCCACACGCCCCCGGACTTCGTGGCGTTGGCGGTGGTCGCTGAGCAACCGACGCGAAGCAAGGCGACGAACTCCGTCGCGGCCAGCGGCTGGGAATTGGCGAACTTCCCGTGCCACTGCGCAGCCCCCCCGGTGGAGGGCGCGGACGCGAACGCGTTCGACTGCGTGAACTGCATTTGCGGGCCGGAGAGCATGTCCACGCACAGGGTCTGGCCGCCGTTGGCGATCTGCACCTGCGTGTTGGACGTGACGCTCATCTGGTTGGCCGCATGGATGTTCCACTCCCAGGTGCGCGCGGCAGCGGAGCCCAGGTTGTCGTACACCAGGACCAGGCCCGGCTTCAGGTACACCATCGAGCGCACGGCCTTCGTGACGTCGCCGCCGTACGCGGAGGAGGCGTCGCCGGTGACGATGTCGTAGCCCGACGTGGTCTCGTACTGCGTCACGTTGCCGTAGCCCATCTTCTCGTCCTGCTCGTAGAAGAGCTGGCCCTTGCCGCCGTCGTACGTGATGGCGTTCTTCGCCTTGGTTTGCTTGTACCAATTCCACCAGTGCTGGGTCTTGTAGCCGTCGTAGTAGCCGCTCTCCAGCGCCAGGCGCTTGCCGCCGGCGTTGATCACGAAGCTGTTCTGGTCGGCGTGGCTGTGGTTGTAGGCGCCGAACGGAGCCGGGCTCGACTTGAAGTACACCGAGGTGCGGTTCACGTTCGCGAGGTCGCTGTGCATCGCGGCCCAGCCGATGGAGCGCATCAGCATCGAGTTCGCGGTACCCGTGGGGAACGCCGCGGTCGTGAAGTCGGCCGGGGGCGCCAGCAGGAACTCCGCGCGCAGCTGGTCCTCGCCCGAGGTGTTCGAGGCGTACCAGCGCGAGAGCGCGCTCGGCGCGAAATACGCGTAGCCCTTGCCGAAGCGCGCGAGGTTCTCCGCGAGGTTCATCTCGAGCCCGTCTCCGAACACCTGCGAGGGCGAGCCCGGGGGCATGAAGTAGGCCTGGTAGCTGGCCCAGTTCTTCACCCACGGCTTCTGCGCCAGGTCCACGCCCGCCGAGTAGCGCAGGGTGTACCAGGGGACGAGCTGCTCGCCCACGTCCCACACGCCCTGCG
>JBKJYC010000175.1:0-4060 GCA_046715885.1 Usitatibacter sp. | reverse complement strand
CCGTGGGCTTCGGGCGCACGCTCTGGTCGCGCCGCTACGGGCCCGACCAGACGGAGTGGGCGCTGGCCGCGATTCCCCTCGGCGGCTACGTGAAGATGCTCGACGAGCGCGAGGCCGACGTGGCGCTCCACGAGAGGGCGCGCGCCTTCAATCGCCAAGGGGTCTGGCGGCGCATCCTCATCGTGATTGCCGGGCCGGTGGCGAATTTCCTGCTGGCCATCGTGCTTTTCTGGGCGCTGTTCGTGGTCGGCATTCCGGGCGACAAGCCGGTGCTGGGCGAGCCCGCGAAGAACACGCCGGCGGCCCTGGCGGGCATCGCCGACGGCGACACCATCGTCGCCATCGGCGGGGACCCGGTGCTCACGTGGAACGACGTGAACTGGCGCGTGCTGAAGGAAGCCGTGAACCGCAGCCGCGTGCAGCTGCAAGTCGAGGGCGCCGCGGGCGGCCGTGGCTACCGCACGCTGGACCTCTCGGGCACCACGTCCGAGGACGTCGACGGCACGCTGCTGGCCAAGATGGGCCTGCGCCCATACGTTCCCCATGCGCCGCCCACGCTGGGCGCGGTGCTGCCCAAGCGCTCCGGCGAACGCGCCGGCCTGCGCGAGGGCGACCGCGTGATCAGCGTGGACAGCCGGCCGGTCAGGACCTGGGTGGAGTTCACCGCCCTCGTGCGTGCGAATCCCGAGAAGGAGATTCGCCTCGAGCTCGAGCGCCGCGGCACGCGCTTCCAGGTGACCGCCACGCCCGATGCCGAAGGCAAGGGCAAGGGCCGCTACGGAATGCTCGGCGTGGCCGCGGGCGAGGAGCTGCGCCGCGAGCTGGAGCGCACCCGCACCCGCGTGAGCTACGACCCGCTCACCGCGATTCCGAAGGCGGCGTACAAGGTCTGGGACCTCTCGATCTTCAGCCTGAAGCTCCTCGGGCGCATGATCATGGGCGACGTCTCGTGGAAGAATCTCTCGGGGCCGATCACCATCGCCGACTACGCCGGCCAGTCGGCCCAGGCCGGGTGGGTGACGTTCGTCACCTTCCTCGCATTCGTGAGTGTCAGCCTCGGCGTGCTCAATCTCCTCCCGATTCCGCTGCTGGATGGGGGTCACCTGGTGTATTATTTCGCCGAAATCGTCAAAGGCAGTCCGGTCTCGGAGCGCACCATGGAAATCGGGCAGCGCGTCGGGCTTGCGCTCCTCCTGGGGCTCACGTTCTTCGCCTTCTACAACGACATCAATCGACTGATCACCGGCTGACCCAAGACTCTTGATGCGTTCCCGGCTCCTAGCAATCCTCCTCACCCTCGCCGGAACGCTCGCAGCAGCGCTCCCGGCGCTCGCCATCCAACCGTTCGTCATCAAGGACATCCGCGTCGAAGGCGTCCAGCGCACCGAGGCGGGCACGGTCTTCACCTACCTGCCTCTCAAGGTGGGCGATCGCATCGACGACGAGAAAGCCGCCGCGGCGGTGAAGGCGCTCTACGCCACCGGTTTCTACCAGGACGTGCGCCTCGAGGCCGACGGCGACATCCTCATCGTCTTCGTGCAGGAGCGCCCGGCGATCGCCTCCATCGACATCGACGGGGCGAAGGAATTCACCAAGGAAAACCTCAAGGACGGCCTGAAGCAGGCCGGCATCTCGGAAGCGAAGATCTACGACAAGTCGCTGCTCGACCGCGCCGAGAAGGAGCTGAAGCGCCAGTACACGAGCCGCGGCTTCTACGGCGCGGAGGTGAAGACCACCGTCACGCCGCTGGAGAGGAACCGCGTCGCGCTGCGCTTCGACATCACCGAGGGCGAGGTGACGAAGATCGCCGACATCAACATCATCGGCGCCAAGGACTTCTCGGAGCGGGCACTCCTGCGCGAGATGAAGCTGCGAACGCCCGGCTGGTTCACCTGGTTCACGAAGGACGACCAGTACTCCAAGCAGCAGCTGACCGCGGACCTGGAGGCGCTGCGCTCGTTCTACCTCAACCGCGGCTACGTCGAGTTCAACATCGAGTCCACGCAGGTCTCGATCACGCCCGACCGCGAGAAGATCTTCATCACCGTCGTCATCAGCGAGGGGCCGGTCTACCGCATCGGCGAGACCAAGTTCGGCGGCGACCTGATCGTGAAGGAAACCGAGCTGCGCAACCTGGTCACGGTGAAATCGGGCGATGTCTTCTCGCGCGAGAAGATCGTCGATTCGACCAAGCGCATCACCGTCGGGCTCGGCAACGACGGCTACTCCTTCGCGAACGTGAACCCGGTACCGGAGCTCGACCGCGAGAAGCGCGTGGCGGGCTTCACCTTCTACGTGGACCCGGGCCGGCGCGTGTACGTGCGCCGCGTGAACGTCGCCGGCAACCAGAAGACGCAGGACGAGGTGGTGCGCCGCGAGCTGCGCCAGCTCGAGAGCTCGTGGTACTCGCTGGAGAAGATCGCGCGCTCCAAGGAGCGCCTGCAGCGCACCGGCTTCTTCCAGGACGTGAACGTCGAGACACCCGCGGTGCCGGGCACCGCAGACCAGGTCGACGTGAACGTGAACGTGACCGAGCGCAACACCGGGCAGCTCAACTTCGGCGTGGGCTACTCCGCCGCCGAGGGCCTCACCCTCCAGGCCTCGGTGTCGCAGGCCAACGTGCTCGGCACCGGCAACCTGCTCGCCTTCCAGGTGAACAACGGCAACGTGAACAAGGTGTACTCGTTCACGTACCTGAACCCGTACTGGACCGCCGATGGCATCTCGCGCGGGTTCGACTTCTTCCGCCGCGACGTGGACACCCAGACCCTCTCCGTGGCCGATTTCCGCACCTACTCCACCGGCCTCGGGGTGCGCTTCGGCGTCCCCATCACCGAGTACGACGGCATCAACGTGGGCTTCACGGCCGAGCGCACGAAGCTCGCGATCTCGGAGTTCAGCCCGCAGCGCTACCAGGACTTCGTGAACCTCTTCGGCCTGAAGAGCGACACGTTGCGCACCAACGTCTCGTTCTCGCGCGACACGAGGGACAGCCTGGTGTGGCCGACGCGCGGATGGCTGAACGAGATCGCCTTCGAGGTGGGCCTGCCCCCGGGCGACCTCACGTACTATCGCGCCACCTACCAGAGCCAGTTCCTCTACACCTTCGACCGGCTGCCCTGGCTCACGGTCCTCGTCAACGGCGAGGTGGGTTACGCCGACGGGTACCGCGGCAAGCCGCTCGCGTTCTTCAAGAACTTCTACGCCGGCGGCGTGGGCTCGGTGCGCGGCTTCGAGACCGCGAGCCTGGGGCCGATCGACACCAACGGCGACATTCTCGGCGGCAATCGCCGGTTCGTCGGCAACTTCGAGCTGCTGTTCCCGATGCCGGGCAACAAGGAGAAGAACGTGCGCCTGGCGACCTTCATGGACGTGGGCAACGTGTGGGGCCCCGAGGAAACCATCGATTACAAGTCCCTTCGCGTGTCCACGGGCATCGCGGTAAGCTGGGACTCGCCGGTCGGACCGTTGCGCTTCTCGGTGGGTGCGCCCATCTTCAGGAAGACCGGCGACAAGGTCGAGCGCTTCCAGTTCCAGCTCGGCCGGGTGTTCTGAGGCCGCCCTTGCCGAACCTTCATTTCATGAAACTCCTGCGCCTGTCCGCATTCATCTGCGGACCTCTTCTCTCCTGTGGCGCGGCGCATGCCGCGGACATCAAGATCGGGTTCGTGAACACGGAGCGCGTCTTCCGCGAAGCCGCGCCCGCCAAGCGCGCGCAGCAGAAGCTGGAGCGGGAGTTCGCCACGCGCAACCAGGAGCTCGCCAAGGTGGAGAAGCAGGGCCGCGACCTGCAGACGGAGCTCGAGCGCGACAACGTGACCATGCCCGAGTCGGCGCGCCGCGAGAAGGAGCGCCTGCTCGCGGACATCAGCCGCAACTTCCAGCGCCTGCAGCGCGAGATCCGCGAGGATCTGAACCTGAGGCGCAACGAGGAGCTGGCCGGCGTGCAGGAACGGGCGACCCGCGTCATCACCCAGATCGCGGAGCAGGAGAAGTTCGACCTCGTGGTGCAGGAGGCGGTGTTCGCGAGCTCGCGCATCGACATCACCGACAAGGTCAT